>CALFLO010000078.1 GCA_937880175.1 uncultured Gluconobacter sp. | reverse complement strand
GGAGTTACGCGGCCAAGTGGCCGCTGCCACTGTCCGTGTACGGGAACTCGAAGAACAGGTTGCGGCATTTCGCGTTGTCCCCGAGTACGAAGCCTTGCAAGCTCGGGCGGATGAAATCGACGCCCAAATCCGACGGACCCGCGCTGAGGATGCTGCTGATCGTCGTAATTTACAAGATCTCAATGATGCATTACGCGACGAACACGAACCCGCCGCCGACTACCTCCGACGGGTCTACCAAGAGCTTGGCGTTGAACTTCCCGAGGCAGTCCTGCAACAGTACGATGACGTCCAGTCATTCCACCAGTCAGTTCTCGCCAATCGTCGCTCCTACTTGGAAGAAGAGATCAGCGCCACCTCAGATCGTCTTGACGCTCGCCAAGCCGATCGCGAACACCTTGGGGAGGAACAGGCAACGCTTCTTCGCAGACTCCGTGACGGTGGGGCGCTCGATGCCTTCACCGCGCTGCAAGAACAACTGTCTTTAGCCCACTCTCGACTTCAAACTCTGACCACCCGATTTGAAACTGCCAAGCAACTTGAAGCCACTCAGGCAGAAATCAAGTTCGAGCGTAGCCGAATCCAACAAGAAGTCAATCGCGACCTAGTTGAAAGAGAGCAGCGCATCGCAGAGATAAACATTCTCTTTCAACGATTCGCCACCTCCCTCTACGGGCCCGGCAGAGATGCATATATAGACATCTCTGCCCTTGATAGCAGCCTGCGTATCTCGCCTCATATCGGGGGCAAGAACAGCCAAGGAATCAGCAAGATGATTACCTTCTGTTTTGATCTCACCTATGCTGTCCTGGCCCATCGGAACGGCCGTGGGCCGGACTTCCTCGTTCACGATAGTCATCTCTTTGACGGTGTTGATGAGCGCCAGATCGCCGAAGCCCTCAAACTCGCCTCGATCGTGTGCGCAGAAGAGGGTCTACAATATCTCGTTACGCTGAACAGCGATGATCTAGCGAAAATCGAACACTATGATGCCAGCCTGTCGCAAGATATCATCGAACCACGTCTAACCGATGCCTTCTCCGATGGTGGACTGTTCGGTTTCCATTTTGAATAACACTGATTGCGTCATCTGCTGCCAGGAGAAGGAAATAGAGAGATGGATCGCAGCGACCTTCGCGGGAGGGAGACTGCACAGCGACGGGGTGAAAAGATATCGAGAGGCCTCCAACTAGGTGTGTCTTTCAATTCGTACTATCAGTTCTGTCGAGACCGGTGTCCCTATGGGCGCAGTCCCGCGCTGTAGCCGATGGTCCCCGCGCACGCCCACTGGTAGCTGTTCCCTAGTGTTTATCATCATTTTGATTGGGGCGCGCAACTTGACACGGTGGTACACACCCTAGGCGATTCGCGACGGCACGGATCCCGAGGCTTGGGCGGCCTCCTGCGCACCAGCTCAGGCGGCCGTACCGTTTCGTGGGAGTATCAGCTCTACGCGGTATCTCCGTCACAGTGACCCGGTGGATGCCATGTCGTGCGGAAATTTCCTTCATCGGGTCACTCTTCCTATAGTCGAAGACCACCTCGGCTCAATTCGGGAAGCTCAATCGGATTTGAGACTGAGACGAATTCTTAGACAAAGGTCCACGACGCCCGACCGAACCGTAGGCCTGCGGCGAGCCTGTGAGCGGCTGTTTCTGCGCAAAGCTCGGTAAGGCACAAGGCTTCCAGCGCTTTAGCATGGTTTGAGAAGCTTCTACGGAGGTCCAAGCGCGTGTGGCCGGAACATAGAATGTGAGTATGTCGCAGCAAAAGGTTGATTCGTCTGTTAAAAAGAGTCTTGAGCGCAAGCGTTTTCAACAGGCACTGGATGTTCTCCGCAGTGAGAGTAAGTACGGGCGCATGATGGCGGACCAAGTCTTCGGTGAGGTTGTCGAGGCCGAGGAGAGCCCCGATTTCATCATGAAGACGCCTTCCCGATCCGACACCATCATTGGTGTCGAGCATCTCCATACTGACCCGAGCGGACGTGAGTACAGCAACCAGGGCAGGCGCAGTAAACCGCCGACCCATCAGTCCGAGCTTAAAAGGGTCAAGAGAGCCCAGGATGCGCTCCAGGAGGATGGCAGGCAGATCGACTGGGATGATCACGAGCAGATCTCCGGAATCGCGGAAAGGCTCAACAAAATCATCTCGAATGATGCGCGAATCCTTTCTGAATCGGATGTACCCCGCCAAATAGAGGATCTCAACTTTTCTCTCCAACATCATCTGAGGAAAACGGAATCGTATCGAAACAATGTTCTGGATTGTGGCAGTCGCATGTCACCACGGCATGAGTATGGGGGTCTCGTCTTTTACGTCGATATGCAATGCGACTATTCCTATTTCACCATCAACCAGCCAGGCCGGGCGCCTCGCGAATGTCGTCAGGGCGAGCTGCCTTTATTCCCCGAAATCATTCAGTTGATACGTGAAGCGGCCAAGAATGATGTGAGATGGATGCTCATCAGTACGTCGACGATGATCACCGACGAAATGACCGGCTCTTTTCTATTCGACACCTCGGATATAGAAACGAGTATACGTCAGCAGGGATTGAACCCATGCCTGCGCTTCATCTGTCAGATGCACAAACCATTCGATAACGAGCGACCATTCGTGTACAAGGGAGAAGTGAACGACGACAATGGGATTGATCTCATCCTCAATAGGAAGCAGCGTGCTGGCACAAGACGACAGCTACAACGACTTGTCAAAGTGGAGGTATGCAAGGCCATCGACGCAATGGAGCACGACCAGGCATTCATTGCCTCGCCGGCCGTGCAGCTCATGATTAACGAGTATGGAGCCTATCTACTGAAGTGCAAACAACCAGGAGTATCTCTCAAACCTGGTGTCATGGACAGACTGCTCGGACTCATAAGGCACTGAGTGCAGTAACCGTAACCAGAGATCGATGAAGCCTCTTTCCAAAGCAGAGAAATCTTGGAAAGTCCGGGAAGAGCACGAATAAGAACTCAACCTGAGCCACCTAGAACGACACCACGGACGATAAAATATATTGAAAACATGAGCTCTGAACATGAGGATGGGTAGGATTCCATCCTTCCTAGGTTAAAGGGAAAATGGAACAGATTTAGTTCGCATAACTATTGGTGTTAGCAATAGCGTGGATAGGAGCAAGGTCCTATTCGATTGGAGATCATTGTGCCCAAACAAAACCTGTTGAATAAGAAGCAGCTGGCTGTTTTGCGTTGGGTCGGTGAAGGGCGGCCGAAAGGCGTGTATGAGAATGGGTTCGATCATCGGGTGACGGCGCGCGCATTGGAACGACGTGGGTTGCTATCCGTACAGGGGCATGGCAGATCCTGGCGTGCAAGCCTTACAGATGAAGGACGCTACTACTTGGGGCATGGATCATATCCGCCATCTGAAGATCCTGATACTACCGAAGTGAAACTCGCTACTACATCCCCTCCTGCCTCCGAGCCAACGTACAAGCCCGTTGATGATCTTCTTGATCGTCTTGAGTCTGAGGGCGGCGTGCTTCGTTTCGACGCACCGAGTGATGCTGAGCGAATCGGTTATGTTCGTGCTGTCAGACAGCTGCGTTTTTCAGGAGGTTTGGGGTCTCAACGCCGATTGAAAGTGACCGGGACCAGGCGGGGACCGTTGACCATTGAACTCATCCAATTCTCAACGCAGGCAGAGATGCCGCCCCAGATTCCCATGTCTGCTGAAGCTGATCGCAATCGACCCGAGATACAAGCGCTCATTGAGCATGCTTCGCTTCTCGCGGTCGACGAGGCAACTCGTCCGCGAGCATGGGCACTCGTACAGGGCATTAGTGAAGAATGTGTTCGGCGTGGATGGACGCTGAGTGTGGACAAGGACCCGAGCTTTCTTATCACGGTCGGCGAGGATAGCTATCGGTGTGTGCTCAGCGAAGAGCGGGTGAAACGCGACGTCTACACGGACAAGGATCTGACCGAACGCAAATACGAGTGGCAGCGGGTCAGCCCGACGCGCATGGAGGTGTGGTCTGGTCGCCTTAAATTGGAACTCGATCCTGGTTATAACTCGCGCTGGTGGGCGGATCGCCAACGATGGACTCTCGTCTCGAAGCTGCCGGAATTCTTCGACATCATCGAAGAATGGAGCCACGCCGCACAAGATAGACGAGAGAAACTTGAAGCCTATCATGCCAAGCAGGTGAAGGAATGGGAGGAAGCCATTCCTAAGGCACGCGAAGCTTATTTACTCAAGCTCAATGCTGATCGTGCGAGGCAACAAGCTGAGCAATGGGACAGGGCGGCGCAGCTGCGCTCCTATAGTCAAGCGATTCGGCATCAGGCTGAGGAATTCGATGAGCAGGCTCAAAGACACGTGCTGGAGTGGGCGACATGGATTGACGAGCATGCAGATCGTATCGATCCGCTCAACGACAAATCCCAACTGACCATGAGCGAATCCAGCACATTAGGAGCCAAAGAACTGGATCCGTACATGCCTCATGGATGGAGTGTCGAAAACCCTCCCGAACCAAGCACCTGGCTACCGTGATTTGCGAGCTTGCATGATTGGAACACCGAACCGACGTTGAATATCATCAGCCTGTGTTGTGAGTTTCGCGGTACGTAGGACACGGATCGCATGGGTCACTAACTCATCCAGCCGCACTACCTCTTGCCGTAACGCTTTGAGCTCGTCCTGACGTGCGACAGCCTCGACGCCACACCATTGGCGCAACAAGTCACGGCATCGTTTACCATAAGGCTCTTCGAAGTCGCTGGATGCGACTTCTTCCGGTGTCACGAAAATATCTTCGTCTTTGTGAAAGTAACTCTTATACCATCGCCCATGTGTTGATTCCAGTTGGACTTCTGATTCCTGCTTTTCGACCTCGTGCAGTATCTTGTCAGAGTAGAGAGTGCAGACAGTTCTGACTATCAACTCAGTGGTCGCCCATGGCACAATCCACCCATCTTCGTCATCAAACGATTCAGGAGCATCCCTCAGCAAGGACTCATCAATTTGCAGATATCCAGCGAGACCAGCAATATCCTTTATAACAGTTACTCCTGTATAGCGATACGCGGGACTGGCCAACTCATCGTCAATTAGCGTTCTGAAGACTTCGTCGATCGCAAATTCTACTGGCCCGTCTTCCAAACCGGGATGAGTATCGACTCTATCCCAGCGAGCCTCTCGCTCCTCGAACTCCACAGCATCTTTCCAGATCACCTTCAAACGAGTAGGTGGAATCCACTCCTGTCTACCCTCAAATCGTTCATCAACAAACCGGACAAGCGTCCGTGGTGGTTTCTGCGTCCCGATCTTGAGAACTTCGACCTCAACCAACGAGTCAACGCTATGCGCCCGATAACCCCAACGCTCACCAATCTCCATACACAGCATTGTCCCAGACCAGAGTGACCTGCTGTTTTCATTTTTTGATGGGAAACGCCTGAAGCACCACATTCCGTGCAGCCAAGAGATCACATTCCCGACAGAAACACTAGAGGAGTTTGCCCCAAATCCGCAGATGAGGGCATATATTTGTATGCTTGGGAATATGAGTTTTACCGCCTCAGTCCTCCGCGTAGTGATCGCCTCTCCCTCGGATATCCCCGAAGCCCGAGATGCCGTTGAAGGAGCGCTCCACAATTGGAATGATGCCAACTCTATCTCGAAACATATTGTTCTTCTTCCCTGGCGTTGGGAGACAGCGTCCGTGCCACTTCTCGGAGGACACCCCCAGGCGCAAATCAACGAACAGGGCGTTGATAGCGCTGACATTGTCATCGCCCTGTTCGGTAGCCGTCTCGGCTCGCCGACGCCAGAAGCGGTTTCAGGAACGGTCGAAGAGATCGAACGTTCTGTCGCCACAGGCAAACTCGTCCACCTGTACTTCTCGACGGCACCACTTCCCCGTGACATTGACACGGCACAGCTCGATGGTCTGAGGGAATTCCGCCATCAGATCAGTCAGCGAGGGCTGCTGGGAGAATTTGTCAACGTTGCACAGCTTGAACATGAAGTGTGGAAGGCGATCGAATTTGACGTCGCCAAACTCGACCTCAACGTTTCCGCCCTCGCAACAGTCTCGCGCGGAGTGAAGTTCTCTGCCCAGCCACATGAAGAACGCGAGCTCAAGGAATATGACAAGAGAGGCAAGGCGAGATACACGACTCGACATTGGATCGAGATCACGAACTCCGGCGACAAGGATGCCACCGACGTCACATTCGAAGTAGTCGGTGAGCATTCGAGCATGATGCTTACCTGTGACGATGAGCCGACCATAATTCACGCCGGGCAAACCCGGCGGCTCAGCGTGGTCCACTATCTTCAAGGTAGTGACCCGGACGTCATCCGCATCCACTGGGCTGAGAACGGGGAAAAGAAGCACAAAGACTTCCATGTCGGATGACCGAGGTTATCATCTGATATATTGCTGAGAAGTGATAAGGAAGGCTAGTTCTCATTGGAAGATGTGGTGTCGCGTTGCCCGCGAAGCACGGGTATTCGCTTGTCCGACGACAAGGATTGCTCGTGTAACAATTCACGTATTACTACTAAACTTCATGTGCAGCAGCACAGATATATACGGTTTTTTCTTTTTGGGATCTAGCAGGCAGCCTATCGTAACGCTGAATCATTGTGACCGCATACTACCCCGACAAACAATGCAATAGGATTTGGTTGGCTCTTATCAAGCCTTGAACGGTCGTTGATGTCCCTTACGAACATACGCGCAGATCCCCAATTTACAGTAGAAAATTCTAGACAGAAGGTCGTAGAACTTCTCGTGCGTCGAGGAGCAACTCTTGCTTGATTTCACGAACACACCTGACCGAAGGTATCCATCAACTCATCGCAGGAAAGTCATCACCCCAACAAAAAGAATCATCTCGATATCGGAAACCAAGCACATTGAAATAGGCATCATAAGACATACAATGTTCGTATGGAAAAACCACTAACAGCCTCTTCCAATACTTTGAGCTCATTGATCAGTGGGAATCGTTTTACCATTCCGATATATCAAAGAAACTACAGCTGGGGCGATGATGAGATAAGCGATTTTTTTTCAGATCTCTCCGATTCAGTTGATCAGGATTACTACTTTCTGGGCCTTTTTATTTTGACGGGAGAGAATCAGCCAAAAGAAGTTGTAGATGGCCAACAGCGATTACTAACAGTAACGTTACTTGCCGCTGCTCTGTATCATGATGCGGTGAAGTTTGGTAGAGATGCGCTGGCGGAACGTGTCAAATCGACGTTCTTAACAGGTATTAATTACGATACTGATGAAGAAAGTGCAAGGATCTCTCTCTCTGACAGAGCTGATGACAGAACTCTACAAGAAATTCTGAGAAAATCAGCCAAAGACATTGTGCTTCCTGTAGAGAACGAGGACGGAGAAGATTCTATATCGAGAAATCTCGTAAAAGCTTATAAGAAATTAAGCTCGTTGTTGGATGAGAACTTGAAGGATGATCCTTTTAAAAGACTTGGTATCTGGGCGAATTTTCTTACTGATCACCTCTATATTGCGCAATTCACACATCCAGATAGTGCATCGGCATTTCGTGTTTTCGAAATTGTCAACAACAGAGGTAAAGACTTAACAACGGCCGATCTGTTGAAGAGTTATGTGCTGAGTCAATCCAGACCGAGTGAGATGCACGAAAGATATGAGCAATGGCAAAAAATTGCGAAATCTTTCAGAGATCCTTCAACTTTCGTTCAATTTATAAGACATGTAGTTACAGCTCGTGGAGGTTATGTGCTACCACGAGACCTTTTTGACGCGTTGACAGGTCATCTTACGAAGTTTGAATCCATATCTCCTACGCAGCTGATGGCGATCATGAGTCATGATTTACCGTATTATTTACAGATGGAAGATCCTTCAACAGCTGGACCTGCAAATGACTACCAAGCATCAATATATACAGTTCTGAACAAGTTGAACGTCATCTCGATACGGCCGATACTGCTCGCCCTTACAAATACGGAAAATCCCGATGAAGGAGCATCGACTTTATTGCGGCTCGTTGTAAGAAGAATCAGTGTTGGCAGTTTAGGAACAGGTAATGTAGAACGGCGTTTCAGCGAAGCTGCAAAGAGAATTTATTCAGAACGCACTTGGGAAGCCGCCTTTGCAGATCTGAGCGATCTTGTGCCTTCAAGAGAGCAGTTCAGTGAACAAGTACTCTCACGTGCCCTTGGGAAAAATACTTTGCATGTTCTTCAAGCTTCTGCTATGCAGAAAAAGATCAACCCGGATCTTACTGACAGTTTTATCCAATATGTCATTACAAAAGACGGCAACTGGGGAACAACTATTCCTAGTGAGGTCAATTATTGGAGCGCCACAATTGGGAACGCAGTTTTATCAAAAATCCCACGAAGACCGGGTAACAGTGACAGTTGGACCGGATTTCAACAAGAAATACTGAAAACTGTCATCAGCAAAGAAGACCAGACGTACTTTGCAGATTTAGATAACTGGAACATTGAAAAACTTGAGGCACGAGGACGGGCACTTACAAAGACGATAGCTTCTGTTTGGTATAGTCAAGAAACTGGCGAGTGAGATGGCAGAAGATAAAATAAATGCTGAGGTGGATCTTCCGCAGCCATCTGCTGATAACGGCTCATCTGATCAGATTAGAAGAGTTTTTGAAGTGCTCGATCGAAAAGTAAAACTCAATCCCTTAGTCAAAATGAAGGAAGCACTAGTCTCTCTTAAGGATGGGAGAGAGGGTGAAATAAATGTTCGAAACGAATCAACAGTTTTCGGTTTTGACACCAATGCCCTGGTAAATATTGGTAATCAAGAGAAAGGTGACGATATTATTGACTTCTTGAAGCGACAAAAAAATGTTGTAATTCCAGGGCAGGTTATTCAAGAAACATGGAATTTCATAAGAAAAAGTACGCAAAATCAAAATCAAAATCAAAATCTAATTAATATCAGGAGAATGCAGAAAGAGGATGTAGAAAGCATCAGAAATCTGCTAGGTGATGATAAGAGCAGACATGCATCTGAGTTACTACA
>CALFLO010000077.1 GCA_937880175.1 uncultured Gluconobacter sp. | reverse complement strand
CGGTCTTGTCCGCACGCAGGAAAATGCGTTCGTCACGGTTGCCCTTGGTCGCGGCCGCAAGCGCTTCAGTCAGTTGGGCAGCGGGTACGTCGTTTTCGCCAAGCGCCAGATTGTGATCCGCCTTGACGGTCAGGAACACGGGCTCGTCTGGCCGGGGTGCCGTCTGCTGCGTGGAGGACGGAAGATCGACGGGGACGTTGACGGTCGTGAGCGGGGCCGTGACCATGAAGATCACGAGCAGCACCAGCATGACATCGATGAACGGCGTGACGTTGATTTCGTGCGCTTCGAGCACGGTTTCGTCCGCGTGGCGGATCCGGATGGCCATGGCAGCTTACTCTGCCGCTGCCAGCGTATCGCGGCCGAAGCGGAGCACCTTCCCGCCATTGATCCCACGCGCCAGATCCCGCGAAACGAGGCGCATGACGAGCGACGTCAGATCCGCAACACAGGCGCGGCAGGCTGCCGTCTGGCGGGCGAGATGGTTGTAGATCACCACGGCCGGAATGGCGGCGACGAGACCGAGTGCCGTGGCCAGAAGCGCTTCGGCAATGCCCGGCGCCACAACCGCGAGGCTGGTGGCATGGGCGGCCGCAATGCCCGTGAAGGACGACATGATGCCCCAGACCGTGCCGAACAGCCCAACGAACGGAGAGGTCGCGCCAATGGTCGCAAGAACGCCCGTCCCCCGCATCAGCCGGCGGCCTTCGGCGGCTTCCAGCCTTTCAAGATGCAGCACGATCCGCTCCTTGATGCCTTCGCGGTCACCGGGGATATCCTGCGAGCGCTGACGCTCCACTTCGGCGGCCATGACCATCGCATGGGCGATACCGGAGCCCGATCCGGTGCGCGTCCATTCCTCGCCGATATCCAGTGTCTCGGCGTCTTCGAGCGTGATTTCCGATTTCTTCAGACGCGAGCGCAGGCGCTGGAGTTCGATGGATTTGGCAATGAAGATCGTCCAGGTCACCAGCGAGGCCATCGCAAGGATTGTCATGACGCCCCGCACGACCGGGCCGGCGTCGAGAAACATCTGCCAGGGGGAAAAGCTAAGGGACATCACGGCACCTGTAGGAACTGCGGAAATATTAAAACAACGATAATGAGAGTCATTCTCACTATCAAGAATAATTCGCATCCTCTCGCATGTCGTATCGTGTCCGGCGCGCGCTTCCGGGCAAAAAAAAGCCCCGGTCTGACCGGGGCTTTTTTTCTTAGTCCTGATGTCCTTCAGGATGCTGGTGATGGCCGCCATGGTCATGCGGTCGCTGAAGGGCCGCGACCACCGTGTCATTGGCGGGGCGTCCCGATGCTTTTGCAATATCGTCGAGGGTCTGGTCCGCCGATGTGACCGTGTAGCCCTGAGACTGAAGGCGATGGATCAGGCCATCCGCGTCCATGTGAAGCAGAGGGGCGATATCGGACAGCGGCGCATGTTCCAGCACTGGGAGCGCCATGAACGCGGTCTGCCGGTTGCCCGCATGTCCGCTCGGAGCCTGAAAGAAGAACGGGATGCAGGCCGCGAACGCGATGATCAGCGGCACATACAGCGTCTTGCGACGGGCGTAATTGACCAGAGACGTCCAGTTCTTCACCAGATGCAGGATGAACGGCGCGAGAAGCACCATGCTCAGCCATTCATGGATGGGATGAAACGACTGTGGCGCCCAGTGGAAAAACAGCGCCACCCCCGTGACGCCGGAGACAATGAAGAACCCGGTCGTCAGTGGGGTTCCGTATCGGTTCATGAATGTCTTGAACATGTTGCTTTCTTGTGCCGGGACAGCCCCGGACGCAGGTTGAGGTGAGAACGGAATTACGCGGGAAGATAACGGCTGACTTCGAGCCCTGTGCCCACGGGCAGCGGCACGCTCAGCATGTGCGGGATTGCGCGGACGGCCTGCTGGTATTTGCGCGCCTCTTCGCCGCCGGGAACGCGCATGTTATCCGCAACGATGATGGCGCCCGGGTTGAGTTTCGGCAGGACGGCTTCGAGGCAGGGAACATAAAGGTCCTTCCACACATCCATCAGGACGAAATCGATGCCGTGATCCATCTGGGCGATCAGGTCCAGCGCATCGCCGTGTCGGAAATCGACGTGATCGGCCAGTCCGGCGCGTTCGGCCATGTCGCGGGCATAGGCGATCTTGTGCGCCTCAAGTTCCATGGTGACGAGCCGTCCGCCGGAGGTGCGCGCCGCTTCGGCCAGCCAGATTGTGGAATAGCCGTAGGACGTTCCGAGTTCGAGAATGGTCGGCTTGTCCAGAACACGCGCGAGAATGCTGATGAGCTGTCCGGTCCGTCGTCCCACGGCCAGAAACCGCTCGGAATTGGGCCGGTGAATGCCGGCGCGGCGCTCTTCCTGCTCGGTCTGAAGGCGCTCGTGATAAAGCTCCAGAACCTGTGTGACGCGATCATCCATGAGACGGAATCCTTCTTCTGGACCAGTATCCTGTCATGGTTTCGGGCGCTGTCACCTCACCATTCTGTATGAAAGACGCACGGTTTGTAAGGACGTGTATCCGCTCAGGCCGCATGGGACACGTCCTTGCCTGACAGGGCTTCCAGCAGCGTCAGACACCGGATCATGACACCATGGAACACCCGCTCCCGCGCATGCGGGCGGATCAGAGCCAGCACGGCGTCCGGCACGCCGACAATCGTGAAATCGAGCGCTTTTTCAAGGCTCTCCGCGGCCTCGGAACGCGCACCACGATCAAGCGCCAGACGCGCCAGATTGAGCCATGCCCAGCAGTCCCCGCCCTCGGCCGCCGCCTGATAGAACTGATGCGCCACGTCCGGGTCTGGCTCCCCGCCGGGGGCGGTGCCGTCCTCGTGCATGATGCCCAGCATGTTCAGGGCCTTGGCGTTTCCGGTCCGGGCGGCATCCACATACAGGCGGTAGGCGCGCTGCGGGTTTTTCGGCACGCCATCTCCGGCGAGGAACAGATCGGCCAGATTGAACATGGCCCAGCCGTCTCCACCCTCGGTCGCAGTTTCAAAGCACCGGGCCGCCATGGCCGGATTGCGTTTCACGCCCCAGCCGCGTTCATAGGCACGGCCGAGCATGTTCAGCGCCACGGGATGTCCGCTACGCGCGGCAATCCCGAAACAGGAAAAGGCGTCTTCCCGACACCCTGCATCCAGATGGGTCTGTGCCAGAATCAGCTGTGCCTTCACCTGTGGCGGAACAGGCAAAGGCACGGCACGGGGCATCCCGTTATCCTGACAGTCTCCTGAGACTGATGGCATTTTGGTCCTCTCTGGACCCGGTCTTTCACGCGCGATGTAAGACCGGGGAATAGTCAGGCTGTGGGCGGAGTTCGGATCAGAAACCGACGCCGAAATTGCCCATGAAGGTCCGGCCGGACTGCGGCACGGCACGGCTTGAACTGAAGGCCGAAGCGTAGTTCAGGTGATTGGACAGGTTGTTGGCGTTGAACTGCACATGATAGCGGCCGTACTGGTACGAGATCATGGTGTTCAGCGAGAAGTTGTACGGCATGCGCGCCGTGTTCGCTTCATCCGCCCAGTAAGCGGAGCTGTACTGCGCACCACCGCCGACCGTCAGCTTGCCCTGTCCGGGACGGAGCAGCAGCGGCGAGAGGTTGTAGGACGTCCAGACCGAGAAATTGTTGTGCGGAAGCTGGGGCGCCTGCTTGCCCTGCGTCGTCGTAGCGTTCGTCACCTTGCCGCCCATGTAGGAATAGGCTGCGTAGATTTCCCAGTCCTTCGTGATCTTGCCGGTGACGCTCAGCTCCGCACCGCGCGTCTGGCGGCCGGTTCCGGCATCCTGGAAGCCCGTGATGATGTTGCCGGTGTCGTCATAGGTGTATGAATTGTTCTGGTTGATCTGATACAGCGCACCCGTGACGCCAAGGCGCTTGTGCAGGAAGTCCATCTTGGTGCCGACTTCGAACAGATCGCTGCGCTGCGGCTTGAGATCGCGGCCATTGACCGGAACGTCGCCCACGCTCGACATGGTCGTGACTTCGGAAGACGCGTCCGTTCCGACCGGCTTATAGGAGCGGGAGAACGTGAAATAGACGGTCTTGTTGTCATCCACGTCATACATCAGGCTCGCGGACGGGCTGAACTTGTTGGACTTCTGCGACTGTACGCCTGCAGAGGCCGCGGCAGCGCTCCAGTATGTGCTCTCGAAGCTGTCCCAGCGGAACGTTCCGAAGAGCGACAGACGCTTCGTGATATGGATCTTGTCCGCAAGGAACAGACCGAGATCGCGGAAATCCGCAGTCCGGTGGCCCGAAGACGGCCAGGTGATGTAGGTGTTCGGTGCGGAATAGTAAGGATTGCGGATCGTCTGGTCATTCAGGCGGTTCACATAAGTGCCCATGACCCGGTTGTCCTTGGTGTAGTTGATGTCCACACCCGCGCTGATGTCATGATGCAGGAAGCCCGTGTTGAACTTCGCCCGGCCCATCATGACGTTCTGGATGCCCCAGCCGTCCTGCTGATAGGCCGCACCACCACCGGCGCCATAAGCCAGCGTCGGATTACCGCCTGCGAGGAAGGATGTCGCGCAGGTTCCCGTGCAGGCGCTCGGGTTCGAGGCGGAATAGTCACGGTGATAATGAGTGAAGCGCGTGTCGTTGTTAAAGGTCAGCCAGCGCACGATTTCCGAGGAGAACTTGGACGTGACCATATGAATGTTTGAATTATCCATATTGAAGCTGCGCGTATAGCTCGTGTCGTGGTCAAGGCCGTGGCTGGTGATCGGCGTGGAAATATTGCCGATCTTGATCATCGGAACACCATAATCCGACGTGCCCCGGCTTCCGAGCCACTGGTAATTCAGGTGATAGGTCGTTTTCGTGCCCAGACCGAAACCGAGATCCGCCGCCACGCCGTAACGGTCCGAACGGACGTTATCGCGATCGGCGACATCCTGTTTGTTGTACATACCGTTCACGCGCAGGGCGGTGTGCTTGCCGAGCTGGTAGTTTACGTCAGCCGCGCCGCGATACTGCATGCCGCTGGCGATCGTCTGGTCGAAATCGTAATGATTGCCCAGATGCGCCTTCTTGAGCGTCTGGTTGATCACGCCGCCAACGTTACCCGCGCCAAAATACTCGCCGCTCGGTCCCTTGATGACTTCGACGCTCTCGGTGTTGAACGTGTCGCGCACATAGGTGCCGAAATCCTTCAGGCCATCTTCATAGATGTCCCCGCGCGCCTGCTGGCCACGGATGCGGAACTGGTCACCGTTCAGGCCACCATTACCCTCGCCCGTGGACATCGTGATGCCCGGAACATTGGCCAGCGCCTGATCCAGCGTGAACAGACGCTGCTGGACGATCAGGTCCTTCGGCACCACGCTGATGGTCTGCGGCGTATCGCGGACGGTGCCCGGCATGCGACCAATATCGAGGGACGTGTTGTTCGTGTTGCTGCTGTCAGCGTCCACCTGACCGTGAACGCGCACGGCGGACAGGTTGATCGTGCTGTCGGTTGCGGTCGTGCCTGCAGTATCCGTTCCGTCCTGCGCCTCGGCATCCCCGGTTTCTGCGACGCCAAAACCTGCGCCGAGTGCCAGCATGACGAGAGCCGACCATTTCTGACCCGAGCCCTCGCGGGAGGATCTGAAAGACGTGCCCGATGGCGATGAGAGCGGAAAATCGTTTTCTGAAGGCATGCAGCACCTGAACTCTGGAAACTTCACAGATCTTCCGACGGCGTCTGTCTGATACGGATGGACACATCCTTGCAGGCAAAAAACCGTCGTGACGTTCTGACTGAGCCCTGTTTCCCGCACCTTAATTGCTAATGCAAATGATTCTCATTAGCAATATTGTGTAATAATAGCACTGTTGCCTCACGGCCACAGGTAAACCCTTAAACCTTGATGACAGTCATAGTCATGACGTTCCCCGCAGTGATACTGACAAGGCAGCCGGAACATCAAAGCGGAGCGTGATCAGACATGTTTCATCGTGTGGGAGTCCTCGCACGCGGCATCACCGCCGCCCTTGCCGTCATGCTCTGCGGAACGGCCCATTCCGCTGGTCTTACGGGTGGCGGATCGAGCTTTGCGGCGCCGCTTTACCGGGCCTGGAGCGACGGGATCCAGCGCCAGAGCGGCCTCTCCCTGACCTACCGCAGTGTCGGCTCTGGCAATGGACAAAGGCTTGTCATGGCTGGCGATGTGGATTTCGGGGCGTCGGATCTGCCGCTTGCCGGGCCGGTTCTGCAAGCGCGGGGCCTGTATCAATTCCCGACCGCCATCGGCGCGATCGTGGTGGTCATCAATGTTCCCGGGGTCGCGTCCAACCAAATGAAGCTGGACGGACCAACGCTCGCCGCGCTGTTTGACGGGAAGATCACCAGCTGGGCCGATCCACGTCTCCGCGCGCTCAATCCGGGGCTGCGCCTGCCGGATCTGGATGTGCTGCCCATTCACCGCGAAGAAGAATCAGGCACCAGTCAGGTTTTCAGCGATTATCTCCATGCCGTTGCGCCGGACTGGAAAGCCGGGATGTGGGGCGATGGCTCAGAGGCGCGGGGCAATGACGGGGTGGCGGCCAGCGTGCGGCAGTCCATCGGTGGGATCGGCTTTGTGCAATATGCGTTCGCGCGTCGGGATCGGCTGAATACGGTGCAGCTTCAAAATCATGCCGGGCAGTTCGTCGCCCCCGGAAAAGCCGCATTCACGAATGCCGCCCTCAGCGCGGACTGGCTTCACGCGGACCATTATGCCGTCAATCTTCTGGCCGCGCCGGGGGCTCAGGCCTGGCCGATCATGAGCGCGACTTTCGTTCTGGTTCCCGTCCATCCGGCGGCCCCGTCAACGCGCGCCGCCGTAAAGGCGTATTTCAGATACGGCCTGAAACAGGGCGATGATGCCACGCGGGATCTGGATTATGTGCCCCTGCCCGCTGCCGTAAAAGACAGGGTCCTGTCCGGCTGGCCCTGAGCGCCTGATCCTGAACGGGCGTCATAATAACTTCACTTCCCATCCCTCTCCCCTTGCGGTGAATGATCGTGACATTCCAGCACCTTGGGTAAAGGGGACCCGTCTTGTCAGACCGCGTTCCGGATCGTTGGCGTCTGGCCGGTCTGTGCAGTGTTCTGGGGGTCCTGATCGGGACAGCACACGCCGCCACGGCGCCGCTGGTCACGGATGTCCTGCCCTCAGGCGTGCCGCTGCCCTCGCCCGCGCCCGGATTTGTCCTGCCCCCCGAGGACACCGGCACCGAACTTCTCGGCGATGTGGGTGGCGCACGCTTCTGGCTGGCCCGCAAGGGTGTCAGGTTCAATCTTCAGGACGTCGAGGAAATCTGGGGCCTGACCTCGGGCGGTATGCATCCCGGCCCGACCTATGACGGCATGACGGCCGCGACGCTCCTGCTGGAAACCCGGCGCGCTTTTGGCTGGCATGACGGGCTGCTCAATATCAGCGCCATTCAGGTCCGCGGACGTTCGCTGGCCGGGGAGCGTCTTGGGTCCCTGAACCCCGTCAGTGGTTACGACGCCGGACGCACGACCCGTCTGTTCGAGCTCTGGTACGGGCAGGGGTTTTTCGGAAACCGGCTGGATATCCGCGTCGGCACGATCGATCTGGATACCGAGTTCCTCGTCAGCCAGAACGCGTCCCTGTTCCTGAATGCCAGCTTTGGCTGGCCGCTCTCGACATCCAGCAATCTCTATTCAGGCGGCCCGTCATGGCCGTTTTCCGCCGTGGGAACACGGATCAAGTGGTCTCCAGCCTATCCGCTCGTGCTCATGCTGGCCATCACCGACGACAACCCGACAAAGGGCCCGTTCTACAGCACCCTCAGCCCGACCCGGATCGACCCGTCAGGCACCACCTTTTCCACCAGTGGCGGAACCCTTTTCATGGGCGAGGCGCAGCTCTGGGTCGATGCAGCCCAAAGCCTTTCAGGCAAGGATGCGCCTGCCCTGCCGGGGACGTGGAAAATCGGCGGCCTGTACGATACCGGGCGTTTCCCGGACCCGCGCTATGACAGTCAGGGCGGCCTGCTGGGCAGTCCGGACAGCACGGGAGTGCCGCGCTATCATTCCGGGACCTGGCTCGGATATGTCGTGCTGGATCAGGCCCTGTGGCGCACGGTGAGCGAACCCGTCAAGGCGATCAACACCTTCGTCCGCGCTACCATCGCCAGCGGCACCCGCAACCGCTTTACGACGGAAGTGGAGGCCGGTCTGACCTTTCAGGGCTTCGTCCCCTCCCGCCCCAATGACGTGATCGGGATTGGCTGGGGCACCGGCTTTTACAGCCATCGCGCAAAGCAGAACGCGCGGGACGTCATCCGCCTGTCCGACAGTTCGGCGAGACTTCTGGTACCGGAAAATCATGTCGAGCTGACGTGGCAGGTGCCGGTCCGCGATTACATCACGCTTCAGCCGGACTTTCAATATTTCTGGAATCTGGGCGGACAGGAGCCGGAAAAAGGCGCGGCGTCGGCCTCCCGCGGCGCTGTTGTGGGGCTGAACATGACCACGACATTCTGAAAACCTGCATGATGATTTCAATTAACTTTCAAACTTCGCCTCCCCTGTGCCCGGTAAGGTTCTGTTCACGGCCTGAGATGCCGATGACAAAGGAAGCAACCCATGACGCAGGACAACGGTTTCGGTGCCCTCTCACCAGACGAACAGGCACGCGAGCGCATGCGCTACGAAATCATCGATGACCTGGATGAAGAATTCGAACTCTCCCTGGAAGAAAACGAAGGGGAAGGCCTCGATCCTGCGGACCGCGCATTCCGTCGCACCTATTTCCGCGAACTGATCCGCCTTCAGGGCGAGCTCATCAAGCTGCAGGACTGGGTCAAGGCGACAGGCGAACGGATTGTCGTGCTTTTTGAAGGGCGTGACGCTGCTGGCAAGGGCGGCGCCATCAAGCGCATCACCCAGCGCCTGAACCCGCGCATCTGCCGTGTTGCCGCCCTCCCGGCCCCGAATGACCGCGAGCGCACGCAGTGGTATTTCCAGCGCTATGCAGCCCATCTTCCTGCCGCGGGCGAAATCGTCCTGTTTGACCGGAGCTGGTACAATCGTGCGGGCGTCGAGCGCGTCATGGGCTTCTGCACCGATGAGGAATACGAGGAGTTTTTCCGCTCCGTGCCGGAATTCGAGCGGATGCTGGTCCGCAGCGGGATCCGGGTCATCAAGTTCTGGTTCTCGATTACGGATGAAGAGCAGGAATCCCGCTTCCGCGCCCGTATGGAAGACCCGCTGAAGCAGTGGAAGCTCAGCCCGATGGATCTGGAAAGCCGTCGCCGCTGGGAAAATTACACACTGGCCAAGGAAGTCATGCTGGAGCGTTCCAGCATCCCCGAAGCCCCCTGGTGGGTCGTTCCGGCCGTGGACAAGAAGCGCGCGCGCCTGAACTGCATCGCGCATTTCCTCTCGCTCGTACCTTACGAACCCGTCAGCCGCACGGAAGTCGTCCTGCCGGAGCGGGTGTTCCATCCCGATTACGAGCGCGAACCTACGCCCGAGACAATGCTCGTTCCCGAACGCTACTGAAAACTGCTGTTCCTCTTCCCGTTTCAGCGGACGGGAAGAGGAACAGCCTCGCATATGGCGGAAGTGGGGGTTACAGATCCACCCGGAACCGTCCACCCACCATCCGCGGCGTTCCCGGAATACCGAAGATCCCGTTCAGGCCCGTCTGGCGCGTCACGTCATAACGCCGGTCAAGGACGTTGTTGGCATAGGCCGAGACCGACCATTTTCCGCTTTTCGGTGCGAAGGTCAGACCCACATCCATCAGGAAATAGGCCGGCATCCGATACAGGTTGTTCCCCGGAACATCGACCTGTGAGCCGCGATAGCTGTAGTCGAGATACGGCGTGAGCGACCACTGCGTCCCCAGCTTCGCCTTATACGATGCCGAGCCTTCCAGCGTGAGCTTCGGAATCCCCATATCGACGCCATTATAGCTGCGGTACAGCGCCATCAGCTTGCCGGTCTTGATGTAGGTCGCAGCCACGGCCGTGGTGTCGATCGCGCTGTAATCCTCGTAATTTCCGCGCTCGTAACCGAAGTGCTGGTGCAGCAGCAGGCCGGGAATGGGGTTGGCATCGATCCCCAGTTCCACGCCCCAGATCCGGCTCTTGGGAATGTTCACGTACTGGCCCACCACACCATAATTCGGCACGACCGCCAGACCGGCCACCTGCTGGCCGTGATAGTCGTACCAGAACGCATCGCCGTTCAGGCGCAGCTTGTGGTTCCAGTAATCGGACTTGAAACCGACCTCATAGGCCAGAAGGGATTCAGGCTTGGTCGGCGTAAGCTGGGACGCCACGACCGTATTGTTCGCCGTAAAGCCGCCCGGCTTGAAGCCCTTGCGGATGGAGCCATAGAACATCAGGTCATCCAGCGCCTGGTATTCGATTCCGCCCATTCCGGAAAACTGGTTCGTCAGCGCGCCGCGACGGCCGTAATGGTTGTTGTACGGCGTGGGATAGATGGCGGTATTATAACGCAGCGTCTGCATGTTGTAGAGATCGCGGTCATCAGACTCATGGGTGATGCCCGCCAGCAGATGCAGCCGCTTCGTCACCGTCAGGCGCAGATGGCCGTACTGGCTGAACGCCTGCTGGTCCTGATTATAGCTCGTCCGCTGGATATAGGGCCGCGATCCCGAACCGGTATAATCGTTGAAAATGACCGAGTGCATCTGCGTACGGTCATAATACATGCCGACATTCCATTGCAGCCGGTCATGCGGATTGCGCGAGGCCAGTTTTACTTCCTGCGAGAACAGGTTTGCGTTCGTGTTGACGTCATCGTCATAGATCGCATAGCGCGTGCCATCCAGATCCATCAGATTGTGCACATACATCTGCTGGAACGCGCTGATGGTGCTCAGATCGGCAAAACCGAGATTGCGCGTGAAGTTGACGCCCGCCCCCCAGAACGTGTTGTTGTAGGATGGCTTCATGCCAGCGGAATTGCCCGTGAGCTTCAGGAATTCCGGCGTAAAGCCCCAGCCCGTATTGCGGTTGTTCTGATAGGCAGGCGTATTGCGTGCCAGATCCTGGACGTTGAAGGCCCCCATCGCCTGGGAATTGTCCTGCATCCAGTTGCCGCTGAAGACGATATTGGTCTTGTCATCGGGCTGCCAGGCCAGTTTCGCCCGCAAGCCGCCCTTGTTGGCGTTGCCCAGCGACTGCCCGGTATTGATGTTCTTCTGAAAGCCACCGCCCTGCTGCGTGAAACCCGCAATCCGGTACTGCACATTGGACGACAGTGGACCGGATACATACAGGTTGGTGATGCTGCGGTCATAGGACGCGATGTCTTCCGACGCTCCGTAATGGAATGCTTTTGTCGGGTCAGCCGTCTTGATGTTGATCTCGCCAGCCGTCACCGTCTGGCCATGCGTGTAGCCCGAAGGTCCGGTGTTCACATCAACACCGGCCATGTCGAACATCGCCGCGCCCGCCATGTATCCGATCGGCAGCGCCACGCCATCCACATAGGTCATGACCGATGGCGTGTTGTTCGCCGTAAAATCGTTCAGACCCACCCCGCGCAGCGTGAAGTTCACCGCTGAACTCGAACCCTGCGGTTGGACCGTCAGGTTGGGGGCGAGATTCATCAGCCCCTTCACATCCGTGACCTGATGCCGCGCCAGTTCGGTGGCATCGATATGCGTCACCGAGATGCCCTGACGCTGCGTCGCCATCGGGCCAAGCGCGTTTTTCCTGCGATAAACCTTGATCGACTCAGGATCCGAAGACGGTGCGGCATGCCGCACCCGCACCACAGACGGCGCGGCAGCAGACGCATGGGACGTTACCGCGCGGCTTTTTGCACCATGCGTGGTTTTTCCGGATGTCGTGGCCGCAACGGCAGGCAGCGTCAGAAACAGCGCGCTCGTGCACAGGAAGATATTGTTAAATCGGAACATTTCAGGTCTCCCCGGAACCACTCCGGTTTTCAGAAGATGTGACACTCATGCAGAGCGCATGACGGATTTCACGACCGGAACCGGGCTTCGCAGCCCCGGATATCCGGCAAAAACTCAGTACGCGTCCTCGATCTCTTCGAGAGACCGGTTCACGGTTGATGGCCCCAGAAGGAGGATGCACAGCGCGCCCGTCAGCAGAATCAGCGCCGTCATGCCAAACACCCCCGCGAACCCCGCCCGCGGATACAGCGCACCGATCAGAAGCGGTGCCGCAATCGCGCCGATGCGCCCGATGGCCGATGCGGTCCCCATTCCCGTCGCCCGCAGGGCAGTGGGGAAAATTTCGGGCGTGTAGGCGTAAACCCCGGCGAAAGTGCCGTTCATGAAGAAGGACAACAACATCCCCGCCGCCAGAATCCCACCGGATGTCGACACGAACGCCATCGCCACCGCACTCAGCATGGCGGCAGTGAGATACGTCACGACTGTCGCTTTGCGGCCGAAATACTCGTTGCAGAACCCTGCGCTGAAATAGCCCGGGATCTGTGCCACACAGATGGCGATCGAAAACCCGAAACTATGCGTAATGGTGAAGCCACGTGCGATCAGAAGCGTCGGCAGCCAGGAGAAAAACGCGTAATAGCTGAACGTGACGGACAGCCACAGGACCCAGCTCATGGCCGTCACACGCCGCAGTTCCGATCCCAGAAGCCGCAGGAACTGCCCCCGCATCGGCAGCTGTGCGGACGGGATATGCTCAGCCTCATAAGCCGGAGACGCAACGCCCATGCTCTTTTCGATACCGCAAAGAACCTTGTGGGCGGCCTCGCCCTGACCCGAACCCACCAGCCAGCGCGGGGATTCCGGCAAAGCCCGGCGCCACCACAGCAGCATGACGACCGGACACGCCGTCAGACCCACGGCCCAGCGCCAGCCATTTTCCGAACCTGGCACCAGCGCATAACCCAGCAGGGACGCCCCCACGAAGCCGAACGAGAAGAACCCCGCCAGCGCGCCGGTGAAAGCTCCGCGATACCGCCGTGGCACGAATTCCGACAGATAGGGCGCGATAATCGCGGATTCAGCGCCCGTCCCCACCCCTGCCAGCACGCGGGCGAGCACAAAACCGTGCCAGCTCACGCACAGCGCCGAGAGGAGAGACCCCACGCAGTAGCAGGCCAGCGCCCACATCATTACGGAGCGCCGCCCCCACCGGTCCGCCACCAGACCCGCGGACAGTGCGCCGATGAAATATCCGAAAAATGCCCCGCTCCCCAGCAAGCCAAGCTGGGTCATCGATAGTCCCCAAAGATGCTGCAGGGCGGGCATCACGAAGGCGAGGATGGCGCCATCAAGCCCGTCAAAACAGTATCCCGCGCCCCCGAGGAACAGGAGCCGGTAATGAAATCCGGAGAACGGAAGACGCTCCAGTCGGTCTGCAACAGACATATATTTCTACCCCGGAACGAATGGCGATAGTGGACAGCAGGGTCTGGAAGTCCCTTGGCAAAAGGACTTCCGTGTTCTGAACGGGCGTTAGCCGACGATCAGATCTTCTTTTCTGTCGGGATATTTCGTGAGGATCTCATACCCGGTCTCCGTCACCAGAACCGTGTCGGAATGGCGGTATCCTGCCGTTCCCCTGATGTAGATCCCCGGCTCGATGCTAAAGATCATGCCCGGCTGGATGACATTGTCCTCGCCCAGAGCCAGGAAGGGCGCTTCGTGACTCGTGACGCCAAAGCTGTGTCCTGTCCGGTGCAGCGGTGTCTCATATCCGGCGGCATGGGCGATCGCCTGACAGGCGGCGTCGATTTCCGAGCCGATCGCGCCAGGTTTGAGCATGTCATACGCCTTGTAGCGCATGGCCATCATCGTATCGAACGGCCGCTTTGCCTCTTCGGGAATGGTCTGGAGGAAGAACGAGCGCTCGATTTCCGCGCCATAGCCGTTAATTTTGCCCGCGATGAGCCCGAGGAACGGTCCGCCCGGTTCACAGGTCGCGGTCAGGCAGGAGAAGTTATGCGGATCATCAGTGTAGGCCGGCGGCTGGATCAGACCGGCCGCATGGCTCGACATGACGTTATACTGCGGGGATTCCGTCAGGCAGCGATGATAGAAATACGGCGTCACGTCGCCAATGGCCTGCGCGACCATCACACCCGGCTGCACCTTGCCCAGCATCATAGCCAGCGCCTTCGTCATCACGTCGCTCGTCCAGGCGATACGCGAAATCTCATGCGCCGATTTGATTTCCCGAACCTCGTCAATGATGTTCAGAAGCTTCACGGGGTTGGGGATCTGCGCCTGCAGATAGGCCGGACAGGCCCCCTCGACCCCGACCGTTCCCTGCTTCGGCAGGGCATCGGCAAAGCGGTCGGACCAACGCGACCCTACGACGGCCGGGAACTCCGCATAGCTCAGAAGCTTCAGCTCCCCGACCTTGTGGCGCAGCACATGCGGCACTTCGAGCACCGGCACGACGAAGAACGTCTCGGTCATCGTAAGCACGAGGACGAACGGCCGCTCATGCACGAAATTCGCAAAATTCGTCAGGTAATAGACATTGTCCGGATCGAAGGAGACATAGGCCGACAGACCGGCCTTCTCCATTTTCTCGCGAACCTTACGATGACGTTCGGCGATCTCGGGTGCGGAAACCTGTGCGGCAGTCAGAGGCGGCATCGTCATGTGGGACCCTGTCTTTGCTGAAAAAAACGCCTTTTCCCTCACGGGGAAGGCCATTCGTGAATCCAATATAAAAGCAATACAACCTACTTGTTTTATAAGCGTCAAGAAAATTATTCTAAATTTGCAATGATCCGGAAGCCGTCGCTTTTCCCGCCGCGTGCTGCGGAGTTCTCAGGCCGGACGATCCGCGACTCTGAGCAGTTCGGCCCGTGAGAAGCGACGCCATGTTTCAAAGGACCGCTCCAGATCCTCCAGTGGCACACCACGAGCGCGCTCGACCGCGAGGCCGCGCAGGAGTGCGGAATTGAGCAGCCGCAGATCGACGAAATGCGGGTCCGGTGGCGCCGTCCGGCGGCCTGAAAGCCAGCGGGTCATGAACTGGTCGATCCGTTTCAGCACCGGCGCGGTCACCGCTTCCAGATCCGGATCGCTGCGCCGCGCCAGCTCGATTTCCACCGTTGCCAGAAATTCCGGCCCGTCCGTCACCAGTCGCCACATCGTATCCAGCATGGCATCCACCCTGTCTTCGGAGCTGCCCTTCAGGCTCAGCGCCCTGCGGTAAAGCCGCGCGCGCTTGACGGCATAATGGCGCAGCACCATCGCCATGACCTGCGCCTTGGTCGGGAACTGATGCTGCAATGCCCCCAGACTGACGCCCGCCATTTTGGCAATGCGCTGGACGGTGGTTGCGGCATAGCCCTGCGTCTGAAGCAGGATGACGGTTGCCTGAATGACCTTGGCGCGCGTTTCCGCACTGCGATCAGCCTGTGTCCGACGACGGACGACCACAGGAGCGGGGGAGGATGAAACAGTCATAGGCCTGAGGAGAAATTCCTGCCGGGGAAACAGTCCAGAACGGGTGTCTTTCATACAGACACTCCCCCCAGGAGGAAATGCCCGGGAGGTATGCCCGGACATTTCCTCCCCGAGATAATCCATAAGCTCATCAATATAGCATATTGCATATAATGATATGGATGCTTTATGCGTGATCTCGTTCCTTTCCCCGCGATCATCAAACCCCAGTCCGCAGGCCGTCCCTTATGCACCCCAATTTATATAGCATATGCTATATTATAGTCAGCTTACTATCGGACAAGAGGCGTTCCGCCACCTGCGGATGGATGGCCGTCAGCCTGACGCTGCTCGGCACGGCTGTCGCACAGGCCGCACCGCCCGAAATCCCGCCGGAAACCACGAAAAAACCAGCTCCTGCAAAAACGCCCCCCGCCCCTGAGCGGATCAGCGTTACAGGGCATCTCAACCGCGAACGGGCCCGTATTTTCCCGGGCCTCGGGGCAGTGGACTACACGATCGACCAGCGCCAGATCACAACCACTCCGGGCGGCCAGAACGCGGCTTTCAGCCAGATTCTCCTGCGCGTCCCCGGGGTTGTGCTCGACAGTTATGGGGAGGTGCATGTCCGCGGCGAACATGGCGGGCTGACCTATCGCGTCAATGGCGTGCTCCTACCTGAAGGGCTGAACGGTTTCGGACAGGAACTCGATACCCGCATCATCCAGTCCGTGGACCTGCTGACGGGTACGCTTCCCGCGCAGTTCGGCTTCCGCACTGCCGGCGTGGTGGATGTGACGACCAAGACCGGTGACAGCCTCAAGCATAATCAGGTCTCGCTTTACGGCGGAAGCTACAACACGTTCGTCCCGTCCGTGCAGCTTGGCGGCCAGCGCGGAAAGCTGGATTATTTCACCACGCTCTCCTTCACCCGCAACAATATCGGCATCGAAAATCCGAGCAATACGTTCCGCGCCATTCATGACGTGACCGAACAGGAAAAGGCGTTTTCGTATCTTTCCTGGCATCTGGACGAGGCGAGCCGCATCACGCTGCTGACCAGCGCCTCTTACGCGGATTTCGAGATCCCCAATTCGTTCAAGACCTTCGATACGAACAGCCCGGATTACACGACCCTATACAATGTCGCAGGCGTAAACCCCCATGATCCATCCATGAACTGGGCCAGCCTGAACGACAGTCAGACCGAGCAGAACTATTACGCCGTCCTGTCCTATCAGCGCACGACTGACACAATGAACCTTCAGGTCTCCCCCTATTTCCGCTACGGCCGGGTCGACTACACGCCGGACCGTGACCGGGACCTGCTTTATCAGGGTGTGTCCGAACATGAGGTCAACGACTTCACGACTGGCGGGATGCAGGCCGATCTGTCTTATGAGATCGCGCGCCATCACACGCTGCGGGCCGGGCTGCTGGGGCAGTACACGTCCGAACGGCTGGATACGGACACGCTGGCCTTCCCCGTGGACGCCGCCGGAGAGCAGACGTCCGACATCGCGAAACGCCTGATCGACAATACCGGGAACTGGTCCGTCGAAGCGGGCGCCTATATTCAGGACGAGTACAAAATCACGCGCAGCCTGACCGTCAATTACGGCATCCGCTACGACCGTTTCGCGTCATCTTTCGATAATGAAGGCCAGTTGAGCCCGCGTGCGAACATGGTCTGGAAACCCACCCGCAGCACGACGCTGCATCTGGGCTATTCGCGCTATTTCGCCCCGCCCTCCCCGCAATATGTCTATCCGTCCACACTCGCCCGCTTTGCGGGAACGACGAACGCCGCAGCCAACACGATCAACGACGCCACGAAAGTCGAGAAATCGCATTACGTCGATGGCGGCATCCTCCAGCGCATCACGCCCGAGTTCCAGATTACGCTCGATGCCTATGCCAAATGGGCGCATGACCTCACCGATCTGGGTCAGTTCGGCCGGGCGGTCATTCTTGCCCCGTTCAGCTACAAACGCGGCCGCGTCTATGGTGCCGAGTTCGGCAGTTCGTGGCGGCACGGAGCATGGTCGCTGTTCGGCAATTTTTCCTACGTCAAAACCTCGGCCCGCGATATCAATTCGGCGCAATACCAGTTCGATCTGGCGGAACTCGCCTATATCCGCAGCCATGCGATCCAGCTTGACCATCAGGGCGAATTCACTGCCACGGCCGGGGCGTCATGGACCACAAAACACGACATGGCCTATGCCGATTTCGTCTATGGCTATGGCCTGCGCAGCGGCTTCGCCAATCTGGAAAAGGAGCCGCAATATGACGTGTTCAACATCGGCTACCAACACACCTTCACGAAGGTACCGTTCGGGCATGACCTCAAGGTTCGCGCTGATGTCGTGAACCTTTTCGACAAACGCTACCAGCTCCGTAACGGCAGCGGGGTCGGCATCTATCAGGCGCAGTATGGCCAGCGCCGGGGCACGTTCTTTGCGGTCGTTTCGGAGTTCTGAACGGCGTTCAGACCGGAACGACCAGCCCTTTCATCGGGTCCACGATCGGTCCCGGAAAGACCGTGGCGAGAGCATGTGACGGCAGACGCAGGTGATCGCACAGCACCCCTGCCGCCACCGCCCGCAGATCGGTCGTCGGGGCGAGATCCCGGTTCTCGAACAACTGACTGCTGCGCAGACCCGGCCAGGTTCCCCCGACTTTCCCGCCTGCTACGGCTCCACCCGCCAGAAAGGCGACCGTGCCCGTTCCATGGTCCGTCCCGCCCGTGCCGTTGATGCGCACGGTCCGTCCGAATTCCGTCATCGCCAGAACCACCGTGCGTTTCCAGCTCTCCCCAAGCCCCTGACGCAGCGCCCCGATGCCGCGATCAAGCTGTGCCAGCGGGCCGCCGAGCCGTCCGAGTTGCCCGGCATGCGTGTCCCATCCCCCAATTTCCAGAGCGGCGATCCGCGGCCCATGCGGCGTGGCCAGCATCTGCCCCGCCGCCGTGGAGAGGCGGGTAAAGGCATCGGGTTTGCGGGATTTGTCGGCGGTGGTGGCTCCCATGTCCATCCGCGACGCTTCCGAAAAGCCCCGGGCCTTCAGCGCGCTCCGGAAAGCCGGTCCAGTCACGGGGTCCGAGGCGTTCAGGGCGAGGATCTGGCTGTAAAGATCGGCGTCCGGATGCTGGCTTCCGGCCGGGGCATAGCTGCCTACCCGCGCGGCCCCACGCAGCAGAAGCGGCACTGTCAGCCCCATGGCCAGCCCGTATCCGTCCGGCCGGTTCGCCTTCCCCTGAAGCACGGAAACGGCCCGGTTCAGCCACCCGCTGTCCAGACGTTCATCCGCGCCGCTCTCAAGGTAGTCCTGAGCCTCGAAATGCGACCGGCTGCGATAATGCCCCGCCACCGCGTGGATCGGGAGCATCTGGCCGTCTCCATACATCCCATGCAGGGTCGCGAGCGACGGGTGCAGACCGTAAAACCCGCCCAGATCGAGCAATCCACCTTCCTGTCCCGGTTCGGGAAGGACGAGCGCCCGGCGATATGTCACGAGGTCGGGGTCACCATAAGGTGTGACGGCGGACAGGCCATCCAGCGCACCGCGAAGGATTACGACAACCAGACGCGGATCCTCCGACCCACCGGAAGAACCTGCGAAGGCCAGAGAGGAACGTCCCAGTGTCCAGCCGGTAGCCAGACCGAGCAGAGCGGTACGACGGGGGATCATCATAACTCAGCGCCTCTGGAATTCGGGGGAGGAAAACAGCAGGGCCAGCGCATCCTGACGCGACCCGGCGTGATGCATGGCTGTGCGGGTCTGCGGACGCAGGGCGGGGCCAAGGGCAATATCGGCAATCTCCATCGGATCGCCGTTGCGGACATGCGCGGCCACCCGCCACGCCCAGTCCGCACGGGCCAGCATGTCCGCGGGCGCGCACCAGTCCGCTGCATTATCGCTCCAGCCATTGGGCAGCGGTGCTGTCCAGAGCGGCTGCCCAAGTGTGCTGAAAGCCGAGGCCAACTGATGGGCTGGCGAATGTGGATCGTCCGGCTGGCTGGGCTCTCCACCAATGGATAATGCGCGGAGTACGGCCGTGGCATAATCCATCGGCGAGCGGAACTTGCCCCCGCCCGGCCCCGGATCAGGCAGTTCGCCCAGCGCAAGGGAGGCGGCGCGCAGGTCGCCGTCACTGTTCCGCAGGACGGTCTCGACATGTCTGACCGAAGCGGGTGCGGGCGTGTCTGACACGAAGTGCCGGACCATCTGCGTGGCGATATGGTGGTAGGTCGCGGGATGCGTGCCGAGAAACTTCAGGGCCTGTACGCCGCCCTCCTCGCCTTCGGGAAAGGCCTGCCCCATCAGCGTTTTCGGCCCCGGCTCATGCGCCTTTTCCCGGAACACGAAGCCCGGCTGTTCGGCTTTCAGGTCCACGCCCCAGCCGGTGAGGATGGCGGCGAAGGACGTCACATCTCCCTGGCTGTATCCGGCAGCGGGCGAGACGGTGTGCAGTTCCAGACATTCCCGGGCCAGATTTTCATTCAGGCCGTGATGGCTCCTGCGCCCCGCCGCACTGTCCGGACCGATGGAGGAAGCGTTGTCCAGATACATCAGCATGGCCGGATGGCGCATGACGGCCAGAAGCATGTCCGAAAAGCGCCCGGTCACATGCGGGCGGATGGCCTCGCGGACATAGGCCCCGATGACGGCCCGCGTGCTGCCCTGCCGCAGACTGACCGTGAAATGGTTGAACCAGAACCAGACCAGACGCTCCCGGAAAGGCCGCTCCGTTAGCAGCAGGGCGTCCATCTGCGTTGCGACTTCCGCTTGAAAGATCGGCTTGACCAGCGGGTCGCCCTGAAGCTTGTTCCGGCGCTGCTCGCGCAATGCAATCAGACCATCCGCGCAGGGAGACACGCCTCTGAACACGGCCGTGTCAGGCCCGGTCAACTGCTGCGCGAGCCAGTCCTGCACCGGCATGGCGGTGCCAGAGGCATCCCGCTGGCCCCATCCAAATCTGTTGATTGCGCTGACAGGTCGCATGGCATCCCCACGATGACGGAAATTCGCACCCTACAGGACGCTGATCCTCTCATGTGGCGAAACCGGGGCGTTGTTATGTGAAATTTTCAGACACGCCCTGCGATTGCTTACCCAGACCGCAGCATCCTGCGCAGAAGCCCCGGCCTGCGCACCAGATGCGGTACGATCGGCGAGGTATGGCGGACGATCGGGTCATGGCTCTCCCGCATGGTCAGACCGGCAAAGCTGCCCCCGACAATCCATGCTCCAACCGATGCCGTCACGCCGTCGATGCGGTGATCGGCGAATTCCTGATAGATTTTCGGGTACGCGCCATAGGTTCCATCCTCGGCGCAAAGGGCACGACCGTTGCGCATGATGCGCACATTCTCGCCGCCACGGGCATGGATCGGCTTTTCCACATAGGCGCGGGGAAAGGAGCGGCTGCCCGTCACGTCCTGCACGGAATAACCCGCGGCAAGCAGATTGGGATGCCCCGGATATCGCTTCCACAAAGCGGGTAGCAGCGCCTTGTTCGATAAAAGTGCCGTCCAGGGCGGGTTCAGGAACGTGCAGCCGCAATGTTGAAGATGCCGCGCGCCGGAATCGCGAAACATGAGCTCCCACGGATACATGCGGATCATGCTCCGCACGATGCGCCCGCGATGCAGAAGCTGGCCACCATGCGTGACTTCCAGATCCCGCAATTCACAGTGGATCGCTTCAAGCCCCGCCTGCCCGGCCCATTGCCGGTAATAGACAGCATGGGTCGTGTCTTCGAGATTGTCCGGATAGGGCACGATGTGGAGGGTGGGGTCGATCCGCCCCTCAATTCGCAGTTTCGTCAGCCGGTCCACAAGCGCCTGCGCGTCCAGTGGCGCATGGGTGTGGTTCTGTCCCCTTTGTCGATGCCATGAAGTTTGCATCCGCGTGCTTTCAGGCAGCGTCGCAGGCGTATCGGCGTTATATTCGATCAGCCGAGGCTGACCGTCGCGCCAGGCGAGATCGAACCGCCCGATCAGGAACGGATCACGCCGCGCCCAGGACTGCCGGACCACATCCTGCATGGCGGCCGGAATATGAAACGCATCCAGTCCGCCCGGCCGTCTGACGGCGTCATCCACGACGGACAGGCAGAGCTGGTGCAATGTTTCGGAAACGGTTTGGATGAGCGCGAGAGCCGCTGCGTCGAACTCGTAACGCACATCCTCGCGCCAGGCGAAGCTGCCATCGGCGTTGCGATAATAATGATAGCCGAGCCGGTCCGCCTCAGCCGTCCAGTCCGGTCTTGCGGGAGACGTCAGGCGGCGGAGCTGAGCCATGGGCGAAAACTATTCGCCCCCGCCCGCAGGGCCGCCCGCGCTTTCGCCGTACCCTGCATGGCCCGCCGAACTTTCCCTGCTTTCTCCCGAACCGCCGTCTCCGGGGCCAGAACGGCCGCCGCGGCCATCATCGTCAGGTTTTTTGGACGATCTGGGGACATATACGGCGCCCGAGGAACGTTCGGAATCCGAACAGTTCTGGGGACGCTGGGCCTGCGCGGTCGCAGAAGCGCACGGGTCTGGACGGCCCGCCTGCGCCTGCATCGCCTGCGGATTCCGCAGGCTCAGACCGATCACACCAAGCCCCATAACGAGAGCACCGGCCCCCACACCCCACGCGATACGGTTCTTCATCATTCGTCTGCAAGACTGTTTAACAGAAACTCACTGTAACATACCCGTTTGCAGAAGATAGACCTCTCGCGCAGCCAGATTTCAGCCTTGCAGATCCGCCAGAACAGGGGCCTCAAAGCGCCGGTTTTCCAGCACCGGCAGCACCCGTCGCGCATGCGCGACCCGCTCCCGGTCCAGCGTCGCAAAGCCCAGAGCAGGGGCCTCGCCCAGCGCCAGCGTCACGACACCCAGAGGATCAACGACCATGCTGAACCCTGCATTGCGCGCGCCACATTCCCCGACAGCCACGACATAGCAGGTGTTTTCCAGAGCGCGCGCCACGGACATGATTTCCCAGTGACGCTCCTTGCCCGGACCCCGCACCCAGGCCGCAGGCAAAAGCAAAACCTCGGCGCCCGCCAGCGCCAGATGACGCGCCAGTTCCGGAAAACGCACGTCATAGCAGGTCATCAGACCCACCTTCATATCCCCGATCTGCACCACGGGCGGCAGCTCCAGCCCCGGCGAGGTGCGCTGGGATTCCTTCATGCTGAATGCGTCATACAGATGCAGCTTGCGGTATGTTGCAATGAACGCCCCGTCGCGCAGCACGAACTGCGTGTTGTAAAAGCGTCCATTCCCGTCAGGCACATTCACACACCCCACGACAGCGATGCCCTGACTGGCCTTGCGCAGCCCTTCCATGAACGGTCCGTCCAGCGGCTGCGCCGTCTTCGGCAGAAGCTCGGGATTGTTGATATCCTGCGCCAGGATTCCTTCGGGCAGGACCAGAAGCTCTGCTCCGCCGTCCCGCGCCTGTGTGATCAGATCCAGACATTGCCGCTGGTTGGCTTCCCAGTCCGGCGCAACAGCAAACTGTCCCAGAGCAACTTTCATCACCGCATTCCATTTCAAAAAGACCGACCGGGCCGTTCCGCCCACTGTCACAGCATGCCTGAGCGACACTGTGCGGTGAAGGTGGAACGCATGCACTCCAGAACAATTCTGCCCGGCATCAGGATCAACGGCAGGCTCTGATACTTTTTCTTACAGAGCAAAGATCGTCGTCCCGAAAATAAAAGAAAAAGTACCTTTAAAATAGACCTGAAACCCACACGGGCGACATCAGAAGTCACAAATACAGAAATATCATCAATCCGAAGTGTGACTGAAATATACTCGCCGGAGTGATATTTTCCATTCGGCTTCTGCTGAGCCTGTCCGGGGTCAGGAAACACGCGACTCCTGTAAAAATCCTTTCACAATTCCGTTACCAGACTGAAATTCATACAGAACTATTGCACGCGCGCGCGGCTGTCCCGCGCCCTTCGTCGGCGCCGGGCAGACCTGAAAATCTTTTTAAAAGCTATCTCGGCCCACTTCATGCACATGTTCGGGACATCTTTTGACATGGGGGGATTACTTGTCTCTGCTCACCTTCCGCACATTGCGGTCCCTGCGGTACTCGGGACGCGGATATCTGTTTCTCGGAACAACGCTGGGCGCTCTTCTGCTGGGGACGAAAGCCCGGGCGGACGATGATATCGTTTCGAGAATGGAACAGGAAATGAGCCGTCTTCAGGCGGCGCAGGCCCATGTGCAGGAAGAACAGCGCGCCATCAATCACGATATGGCCGTTCTGAAGCAGGAAATCGCGAAACACCATTCCCCCGGCGGATCCATCGCCCGTTCGGCTGAAAACCATGCCCAGCCTGTCGCATCATCACAGGCTGACCGCTCCGGCCGGATCACCACCGCTTCCGTCCGTCGTCACGGGAACAAAACAACCGAACCCTATGCAGCCCCCGCTCCCGCGCCGATCCCGGCGGGTGAGATGACCGCCGCATCCGGACAGGATCTGCCACGCGGAGCCCTCGCGCGGCGGGACAGGGTTTCCCTGTCACCAACCGGGCGCGGGCTGATTGATAATGACAAGGGATCGGAACTCGATGTGGTCGGCCATCGCGCCGAGGACGTCCTTGTGCATTTTGCCGAGAACGGCGTCGGCCCGCATCCGCGTGAAACACTTGGCGCGCAGTCCGCAGGTGCCATTGGTGATCATGGCGTTTTCCATCTCGGTCCCGTAACGCTCATGCTTGGTGGCTTTGTCGATACGGCTGCGGTGCTTGAAAACCGCCATGTTGCGTCTGGTACGTTCAATTACTGGCAGGACATGCCGTATCCGAACCAGCCGCGCTATCACACCAACAATTTCGACGGGGGCGCGCGCTATAGCCGCCTGTCCCTGCTGGCGCGCGGCAATATCGATTCTGAATCCACGATTTCCGGGTTTTTTGAATCAGATTTCGGCGCGGGTGCCGTTACGACCGATCCCTATGAGAGCAACAGCTATTCCTTCCGCATGCGTCAGGCCTATCTCGCCTATGATGACACCAAGGCGGGCTGGCATTTTCTCGCAGGTCAGGCCTGGAGCCTCCTGACGCCGGGCCGTGCGGGTATCGTCGCACGACAGGAAAGCCTTCCGGAAACGATCGAAGCCTCCATGCTCGCGGGCCAGACCTGGTCGCGCCAGTGGCAGGTGCGTATCGTGAAGGACTTCTTCCATCACCGGCTGTGGACCGGCCTTTCGATCGAGAACCCCGCCACGCTGTATGACACGACCGGATTTTCCGCCGCCAACGGGGCCGTGTCGATGCCCAACGGCTCCACCGTCACGATCGGTGAGAACGGCGTAGGCCTGACCAATGACACGGCGACGTTCTCCAACGAAATCGCCCCGGATGTCATCGGCAAGGTCGCTTATGATCCCATATGGGGCCACTATGAAATGGAAGGCATCCTGCACTTCCCGCATGACCGCGTGACGATGGGCAATACCGGGCATAACAACACCGCCATCGGCGGCGGTGCGGGCGGATCAATGATCCTGCCGCTCATTCCCGGCAAGCTGGAACTGCGCATGGCCGGGCTCGCGGGCTGGGGCATCAACCGTTACGGATCCGTTCTGCTTCCCGATGCCACGATCAAGGCCAATGGCAGCCCCGATCCGCTCTTTGGAGTGCAGGCCCAGGCGGGCGTCATCGCGCATCCCAACCCGCGCATCGACGTCTATGGCTATTTCGGCACGCAGCGCGTTGGCCATTCCTATTTCAACGACAATGGCGCCTCTTACGGCTACGGCAACCCCGGATATTCCAATGCGGGCTGTTTGCAGGAACTGTCCTCCCTGTCCTGCACGGCCAATACCCGCAGCGTGTCCGAAATCACGATTGGCGGCTGGTGGCGCTTCTTCAAGGGCAAGTTCGGGACCGTGGAAGCGGGCACGCAGCTCGCCTATTCGCGGCGGCAGATCTGGTCCGGCATCGGCGGCGATCCGCATACCAGCATGAGCCAGATCTTCTTCGACTTCCGCTACCTGCCCTTCCAGTAAGAGCATACGCTCCGGCCAGGCTTACGCCTTGTCCGGAGCCTCCCGGCCTTCACGGCCGAAGAACCGCGCATAGAGCGTCGGCAGTACGAACAACGTCAGCAGCGTCGAAGAGATCAGCCCCCCGATCACGACCGATGCCAGAGGCCGCTCCACTTCCGCGCCGGATCCGCCAGAAAACGCCATCGGGAAAAACCCCAGACTGGCTACGGATGCCGTCGCCAGCACCGGGCGCAACCGGCTCCGCGCGGCCTGAAACGCCGCCTCCGCCGCCGCAAGTCCTTCCTGACGGAACACGCGGATCTGGCTGACCAGCACCACGCCGTTCAGGATCGCCACGCCAAACAGCGCGATAAACCCGATCCCCGCCGCAATGCTGAATGGCAGCCCCCGGATCGCAAGCGCGAAAATGCCGCCCGTCGCCGCCATCGGCAGGTTGGCGAACACCAGCGCCGCAGCGCCGAACGATCCCAGCGCCGCCACCAGCAGCAGGAAAATCAGCGCCAGCGCGATCGGCACGACAATGAACAGACGGTGCAGCGCGGATTGCAGGTTCCGGAACTGCCCGGCCCAGACCATCCTGTAGCCCTGCGGCATCCTGACTTTCTGCGCCACGGCCTGCTGCGCCGCCGCCACAAACGAACTCACGTCCCGCCCGCGGATATTGGCCTGCACGATCACCCGGCGATGGATATTGTCCCGGTCAATCCGCGATACGCCATCCGACAGCACGATATCCGCCACCTGTGACAGCAGAACCCAGCCCTGCCCATCCGCCCGGCGCACCTGCAGATGCCCGATCCTGTCCACGGAACTGACTGCGTCCGCCCGCAGACGCACCTGCGTCGGGATGATCGCGCCCTGCACCGTCACCGGCTTGCCGACATGGCCGCCAATGGCCTCCACAACCGTCAGGATATCCGACACCGACACACCCAGCCGCGCCGCTGCATCGCGGTTCACGTCGATATGCAGGAACGGCACCGTGCCACTCCCCTGCAACGCCACATCCGCCGCGCCCTGCACGCTCCGCAATGTCTCGACCACCTGCCCGGCAATCCGGTTCAGTTCCGACAGGTCATCGCCATAGATCGAAATCGCAAGCTGCGTCCGTACTCCGGCGAGCAGATCGTCCATTCGCATCTGGATCGGCTGCGACCACGAATACGCCGCATCCGGGCGTGTTTTCTGCAAGACGTCATTGATTTTCGTGACCAGTTCCGCCTGCGTGGAGGCTGTTTTCCAGTCCTCACGCGGGCGGAGGAAAATGAACGTATCGGTCTCGTTCGTGCCCATCGGATCGGTCGGGATCGCCGCCGTACCCGTGCTGCTCACGACCGTTTTTACTTCGGGAAAAGAGCGCAGGATTTTCTCTTCCGCTGTCACCCCGTCCAGCACCGTATCGAGCGATGCCCCCGGCAGGCGCGTCGAGGTCAGGACCAGCGAGCCTTCCTCAAGCTGCGGCACGAACTCCCCGCCAAGCCGTCCGCCCATCAGCACCGCCGCCAGAAACGCCACACCCGTGACGATCAGAAGCCGCCCGCTGTGATGCTCCGTCCAGCGCAGAGCCGGTTCGTAATACCGCCGCACTACCCGCACGAAAGCGGTCTCCCGATCCGGCTGGACTTTTCGCATCAGCATCGCCGCAAGCACCGGCACACAGATGAAGCAGTAAGCCAGCGAGGCCAGCAGCGCCATGATGACCGTCTGCGCCATCGGCCGGAACATCTTGCCCTCGATGCCCTGAAGCGTCAGCACCGGCAGATAGACCATGATGATGACGAAGATCGCGAAACTGACCGGCCGTATCACGGCTTTTGCGGCCTCCGCCGTCAGGGCCGCGAAGGGACGTTCCCCCCTGCTCTCCCCGCGCTCGACCATGATGTGCTCCACCACGACGAGCGAACTGTCCACGATCATCCCGAAATCGATCGCCCCCAGACTCAGCAGATTGGCCGACACGCCAAACAGCCGCATCCCGGCCATCGCGGCGACCAGAGACGCCGGAATGACGGACACGATCACCAGCGCCGCCCGCCAGTCTCCCAGCACGACGACGAGCACGAACAGCACCAGCGCCGCGCCGATCAGCAGGTTTTCCTTGACCGTATGGATGGTCTGCCCCGTCAGGCTCGCCCGGCTGTAGAACGGGTCCAGCATTACGCCCGGCGGGAGGGACTGCCGGATTGTCGGCAGCACGCGGCCGATCGCATCCAGCGTCGCATTCGAGCTCGCCCCGGTCTGCATCATCACGACGCCAATGACCGCCTCGCCCTGCCCGTCGCGCGTCACGGCTCCAAGCCGCGTACGGGGACCAGCGGACACCACACCCATGTCCCGCAGCCGGATCACTTGACCGCCCGTACCGAACTTCACGGGAATGGCGCCGAAATCCGCCAGACCGCCCACAAGCGCGCGGCCCACAACGACATTCTGCTCGGCATGATGCGCGATCCAGCCGCCACCTGACGACGCATTGTTCGTATCAACAGCCTGCACGATATCGCCGACCGAGACGCCGAATGCCCGCATCCGCGCCGGATCAACCGCCACCTGATACGTCTCGACCGACCCGCCATTGACGTTGACGTCCACCACGCCCGGCACCAGCCGAAGCTGCGGCACGACCGTCCAGGTCATGAGGCGGTTCAGCTCCATCAGCGACAGACCACCGCCCCGGATCTGAAGCTGCATGATCTCGCCCATGCCCGTCGCGAGCGGCCCCATCGCGACGCTCACACCCGGCAGGGTGATGCTGTCCCGCGCCGCCTGCAGCCGCTCTGAAACCCGCGTCCGGTCCAGATCGATATCCGTCGCGTCATCGAACTGGAGATAGACCGCCGACACCCCCGTCCGCGACACGGAGCGCAGATCCGTCACGCCGGGAATTCCCGTCAGACTGGCCTCAACCGGGAAAGTGATGAGCTTCTCGACCTCTTCCGTTGCCAGTCCGGGGGCTGTGACCGAGACCATGACCTGTTTAGGTGAAATATCCGGCACCGGCTCGACCGGAAGACCCGGCACGGTCATCACCCCGCCGATCATCAGCGCGACGAGCAGGCCCAGCAGGACAAAACGGTTTGACTGGAAAAAATGCAGCATGAGACCCGGTCAGTCCGTATCCAGCCCGCTGACGAGCGACATAGACTTCAGGGCAAAACTCCCTTCCGTCACCACAGCATCCCCCGCCTTCAGATTCCCCTGAACGACAGCACTCTCATCCGTCGCCAGCCGCACGCGCACTTCCCGCGGGGCATACTGGCCCTCGGCCGTCTGCACATAAACAAGGTCATGCCCCTCGATCGTCTGCACCGCGTTCGATGGCACGATCATGCCGTCCACGGCCTCGCTGGTTTCAAGCGCCGCATCCAGCATGATCCCGGGTCGCAGAAACGCCACCGGCCGATCCACGACACAGACGACCTTCACCAGCCCCGTCACCGTATCGGCCACGCCGTCGATTGTCGTGATGGCCGTCCGGAACGGCTCGGCCCTTGCATTGCCGGACGGCCGGACCGTCACAACACCCCCGGGCACCAGCCGCGACACTTCATCCGGCCGCAGATCCGCGACGATCCACACACCCGACAGATCCACAACCGTGGCCACAGGCTGCCCCGGTGTCACGTCCGAGGCGACGGAGGTCTGAATGGACTGTACGACACCCCGCACCGGCGAAATCAGCGTGGATGCTTCATCCTGCACGATCTTTTCCGTCACGGAGGTAAACTCTTCCGTCAGACGATGCTCGATCAGACCGATATCCGCCTGCCGCGCCACGACCATGCTGCGCGCCTGCTGCACCGCCGCCTGACGCCGCCGCACTTCGCCAACGGACACCGTACTGCCCACGAGAGACTGCCCGCGCCGATACGCCAGTTCGGCCTCCCCGAGCGTCGCCTTCGCAGAGGCCAGCGCCGCCTGATCCTGCTCCATCTGAAGATGCAGCACATGCAGCGAATGATCCGTGTAATCAATGAGCGCCTGTCCGGGCACCACGCTCTGGCCGGGCGTCACCCGCACCGCCGTGACCTTGCCGTCCCCGCTCGTGCGGATCACAACCGCCCGCGACAGGTCCGCGCTGACCCGTGCTAGCGCCGACACCGTGTCATGCAACGCCCCTTGCCTCACGAGCGCAGTCTGGAGATGCTCCCCCGCCCGCGCTTCAGCCCCGAGTTTCAGCGTCTGCATCCAGCCCGGTCCGTCCGCAGCCCGCGCCGAAACAGTACCAAGGACACACACCGCCGCCCCAGCGAGCAGAAAACGCACAAACCGGCTCATGGAATGGTCCCCGTCGCAATTCCCATCCGGATGATCGCCGCGTGCCAGGCGATCTCCGCACGATTCAGATCCAGCAGCGCCCGATACGCGTCCATCCGGGCCCGCAACGCCTCAATCAGCGGGGTCTCACCCACCCGCCAGGAGCGCTCCATCCCATCCGCGCGGTGCAGCATGGAACTCGCCTCGACCCGCGAATTGGACAGAGATCCCGTCGCCGCCACCAGATGCGCGCGCACCTGCGCCATTTCGTTCCGCACGGCCCGGCGCGCTTCGACTTCCTGCCGTGTCGCCGCCGCCATGCGGTCACGGGCGGCGGATTCCTGCGGCGTATTCGTCACAGCGCTCGGCAGCGGCACCCGCAGATTGACACCCACCTGCGTATCCCACGGGCTGCCAAACTGCCCCTGATCGATCGCATCGACGCCCACTTCCGGATTGGGCATGAAGCTTTTGCGCGCCAGCTTCATCTGGTTCTGCGCGGCAATGACGGCCTGATGTGTCGCCCGCACCCGCGGATCGACATCCTCGACCCAGCGCGCATCATTGGCCCGCGTCAGCCCCAGCCAGTGCTCATCCGCCTGCGTGATATCCGGAACACCGGGGAGCCCCGTCAGCGTCCGCAACTGGCTCGCCGTGGTTTCGATTTCTTCGGCCGCCATGTCCGCTTCGCTGCGGGCCTGCGCCAGTTGCGCCTCTACCGCCTGCTGGTCCGACACCGCGATCTCACCCACATGCCCGGCCCGCTGCACATCCCCCTCGATCCGCCGGAGCGCCGCCACCGTCGCCAGAGCCGCCGTCTGTCGACGCATGGCCATGATCGCAGCGCCCGTCGCATCCACGACCCGCACCGCAATCGACATCCGCTCGACATCGAGGCGAACGGTCGCCGTCTTCGCCTCGGCCTTCGCCACGTTCTCGGTGGCTGTCCCCTGACCCGGCAGCCAGAGCGGCACGGAAACACCGCCCTGCCAGGTGATGTACCCATGATTGTCCCCGCTGATGCGGTCATCATAGTAATCGCCCGTCAGCGTCGGACCGCCTGCGAACCAGGACTGCGCCGCCTTCGCCCGTGCGTCGGCAGAGTCCTGATTAACCTCAAGCTCGATCCGCACGGGGTCGGTTTTCCAGGCGGCGGCAATCGCATCATGAACCGAAAGTGGCGCCACGATACCGCCTTCGGCGCGGCTGTGTTCCGCACCGGTAATGCAGACCACCACCATGAGCGCCACGCCGGCCAGCAACCCACGCGACACCCCTGTACACCGCGCAACGCAAAGGGAATGAAATGCCATATTCCGTCTCATCCCCCGCCCCGCCGGACGTGTCAACGAAAGGAAATAAGACCACTGCTCCCTGCTGCGGAACACGATACCCGCCTCCCGTTCCGATTGCTCCCCTCTCCAAAGGGCCTTATGACTCCATGATAAGAGTCATTCTCATTTCAACTCCGCCCGTCTTCAAGGCCCGACGCCCATGCTGATCCACATTCCGAATGTCCTCTCTCCCGAAGAAGTCCGCTATTTCCGCGACAGGCTGGAAGCCGCGGAATGGACAGATGGGCGCGTCACGGCAGGAGAACAGTCCGCGAAGGCCAAGCTGAACCTCCAGATCCCGCAGGACTCTCCCGAATGTCGTGAACTCGGCGAGATCGTCCTGCGTGCGCTGGGCCGAAACCCGACGTTCAACAGCGCCGCATTGCCCCTGCGCGTCTACCCGCCGCTCTTCAACCGCTACGATACCGGCATGCATTTTGACGCCCATGTGGATAACGCCATCCGCCCCATCCCGGGCGCCGGAATGCGCATCCGCACGGATGTGTCCTCTACCCTGTTTCTCACCGGGCCTGATGAGTACGAAGGTGGCGAACTCGTCATTCAGGACACTTACGGCATCCAGAGCGTGAAGCTCCCGGCGGGCGACATGGTGCTCTATCCCTCGACCAGCCTGCACAGCGTCAACCGGATCACGAGCGGCAGTCGCTGGGCCTCGTTCTTCTGGTCCCAGTCGATGGTCCGCGATGACACGAAGCGCAGGCTGCTCTACGACTTCGACTGCTCCATCATCGAAACCCGAAAGGCCCTGCCCGACAGCCATCCCGCCGTCCTCGGCCTGACTTCGACCTATCACAACCTGCTCCGACAGTGGGCCGAACTGTAAGCGGAGACGGGACAGGCCGTCACATCAGACGGCAGAAAAAAAACCGCTCTACTGAAAATATTAAATAAAAGCTGACATGATCGGCAGAGCAGAAAAAAAACTTTACAACAAATCCACAGAATCCGACCCGGAATAGAAGGTGCTCTTTTAACGAACGTTTAATTATTGTATGATACTCGATGTATCTCCTATCGAGAGAGTCAGCCCGGGTGATGGACAAACAAGAGGATGATTTCAGGAGAAGCCTGAATTATGTGAAGAACTGGCCTCAGGGCGTCCGTGACGATTTTGTTCTTCATGCCCTGGACTGTTCCGCCATTGTTGCCATTACCGACACCCGCGGCCGCATCCTGTCCGTCAACAGCCGCTTCGAGCAAATCAGCGGCTATACCCGCGAAGAACTGATCGGGCAGGATCACCGGATGCTGCGCTCAAAACAGCATGACGGGAAATTCTTCCGGCAGATGTACCGGACCATCGCCTCAGGCCATGTCTGGCACGGCGAGATCTGCAACCGCCGCCGCGATGGCTCCCTGTACTGGGTTGATACGACCATCGTTCCGCATATTTCGGAAAGCGGCAAGGTCACGAGCTATGTGGCCATCCGCTTCGATATCACGGCCCGCAAACAGGCCGAAAACCACCTGAAATCCAGTCGCCAGAAGCTCCAGAACGCCGTCAATACAGACTTCCTGACCAAAATTTCCAACCGGCTGCACTTCTCCCACACCCTGCGCAGGATCTTGCGGACAAGTACCACAGGGCATATCTGCCTTGCCCTGCTTGACATCGATACCTTCAAGACGATCAACGACACGTCCGGACATGATTCCGGGGATCGCCTGCTGCGCAAGGTCGCCGAAAAACTCCAGTCTTTCCAGAGCGACACCTGTTTCATCGCCCGCATCGGCGGTGACGAATTCGCCATCCTCATGACGGGCGACTGTCCGGCCCTGTTTGAAAAAATGCTCACGGACATCCTTGAGCAGATGCGTTTCAGTTTCCGCAACCGCACCATGACCCATGCCTGCACCGTCAGCATCGGCTATGTCTGCGTTCCCATGCCCGATGCCCGGGAAAAGGAGCTTCTGAAGTGTGCCGATCTCGCACTCTATGCCGCCAAGACGAGCGGGCGGAACCGTATCCGGGAATACCATACCGTAATGGAAGAGCGGCTTGATCACGCAGCGCGGCTGCGCAGACGGGTCCAGACCAGCCTGCGTGACCGAAGCATCGAGGTTTTTTACCAGCCCATCTTTTCGCTAAGCATGCCCGGGAACATTTCTTTCGAAGCGCTTCTGCACTGGGACCATCCGCAGCACAGCGTTCTCTCCCCGCAGTATTTTCCGGAAGTTTTTGAAGACCCCAGACTGACGCTGACGCTGAACACGTTCGTCATGCGGCAGGTCATGCAGGACATGCGCAGGCTTCACGACCAGAACATCAATTTCGAACGCATCGCCATCAACATCACCGCCTGCGATTTCGAGGGCGGTGATTTCTTCCAGAAAATCGCGCTTCTTGCCGAGGAAATGGACGTCCCGCTCAACACCCTGGCTCTCGAAATCACCGAGAATATTTTCTCGCGCCCGCACCACAAGCAGGTCGAACAGGAACTCGATACCCTGCACCGGAAAGGGATCCAGATTTCCCTTGATGATTTTGGAACAGGGTTCGCGTCCCTGACGCATCTCAAGACCATCACGTTCGATTCCGTAAAGATCAACCGGGCCTTTGTCGCCGGGCTGGAACGTCACGGGACGGATGCGGCGATCATCAAGGGCGTGATCGACATCGTCCACAGTCTCGGGCGCAAGGTCGTGGCGGAGGGGATCGGGAATGCCCCGCAGGTCCGCGCGCTGCTGGAAATGGAATGTGATTTCGTGCAGGGAGATTTTCTGTGCGAGGCGGTTCCGATCATGGAAATTCCGGCCGCTCTCGAAAAAATCCAGTGCCAGGCACTTCTTTAGGAAGATCTAGCAGCCGGCATGATAACCGGTCCTGCGACCGGGCTGAACTGACGGGTCTTTCAACCCGTCAGGTGACTGACTTCAGAAACGCTGGTCGATCCCGGTGAGGATCGTGCGACGCAGACCGTACTGCGGTGCGCCCACGCCGATGCCACTGCCATCACGCAGCAGATAGGTCCGGTCAAACAGATTGGTCACATCCAGACGAAGCTGGGTCCGCTTGAGGAACGGCACCTGGAACAGATCCTTGAAGGACTGGACCAGTGACAGGTTGAATGTCGCATACTGCGGCACGGAAGCCCCGTTCGGCGTTGCGCCGTCAGCCCGCAGACCGCTGCCATAAACCATCGTGGCGGACAGGCGCAGGGGGTGCCCGGTCCTGTGGAAGAACGAATAGCTTCCACCCGCAGAAGCGGTCCAGCGCTGATCGTGATCCAGATGGATCCAGCGCTTGCTGGTATAGGCAAGATCGTCCGGATCGAAGTTCCACTGGGCCGTGGTGATATCCTTGCCGATGGCACGCGACCAGGAGAAGTTGCCGTACACGCTGAAGGCGCCGCGGGTATAGTCCGTGGCGAATTCATAACCATGAACCTGGCCGCGACGATAGTTGAACGCCGACAGGATGACGGGGGAGCCGAACTGCCCTTCGTCGATCATGTTCTTGGCCAGCTTCACATACGCATCGAAGGACGCATGCCAACCCGGCAGGATCGTCTGGGAGAAGCCCGCATCGAAGTAATGATCGCGCTCGGCCTTTACGTTACTGTTCTGGAATGTTCCCGGAGCGGCAGACGTGTTGGCGAACTTGTTGAGCGACGTGCCACCCACCAGCTCGAACGGCGGCGGCGTGAAATAACGGGAGTAACCCGCATGGAACGTCCCGCCATGCCAGGGCTTGTAGACGATGTTCAGGCGCGGGCTGACCTGCTTGGCGTGGGTGTACTCATCCACACCATCAAACCGCAGACCATAATTGATCGTCAGGTTCTTCAGCGGACGCCACTCGTCCTGTGCGTAAAGTCCGTACATCCAGCCGGTACGGCCCGTACCATCATGAATGGTGAGCGGGTTATCGGAATAAACCGCATTGCCGTCACCATCTTCACCGTTCTGCGGATAGACCGTCGAATCCGATTTGGAAACGTTTCGTTCCACATAGATCTGATAGCCGAAGCGGACCGTGTGGTCCTTCGCGGCCTGCCATGTGGCATCGGACTGCGTTCCGGTTGAGAACACCGAACGGGCCGCACGCTGCGCAATACCGTTATAGACGAGATCGCCCAGCGGATCGGGCGAATAGCGCAGGGAGCTGTACCGCATGACAGCGGAGGTCTGGAAGCTCAGCTTACCCATGTCCTTCTGCAGGGACAGGATGCCGAAATCCGTGATTTCCTTCTGATGCTCGGTCAGGCTCGAGCTGTCGCCATTACCGTAAAGCTGCTGGGACAGGTCGCTGCCCGCAAAGGACGGATTGGCGAACTGACGCTGCTGCCCCGGATTGTTGGGAAGCTGGTACTCGGCATTGGACACACCGGCCGTGAAGCTGATCCGGGTGTTCTCATCGACCGTGTAACGACCGTGACCCAGGAAGTGATACTGGTTCGTCAGATCGTGGATCGCGTTGAAGCTTGGCGTCGTGTTTTCGATACCGACGCGGTTGTGCACGAAATCACCCGTCGCAAACCAGTCCCACTTGCCGTGATGGCCACCGAACTGCACGGACGGGAAGAAATAGTCGCGTGCACCGCCATAGATCGACACGTCACCACCGGCATCGGAGTAGCCGTTCTTGGTGTTGATATCGATCACACCAGCCTGAAGGAAGCCGTACTCACTCGGCAGGGCGCCTGTCGTGAGCGACATCGAATGGGCGAAGCGCGTCATGAGCGTCTGTCCGAAAACGCTCATGCCTTCGGGAAGCGCCACACCGTCGAGGCGGAACTGCACTTCATTGTGATCGCCGCGGACATGGATCTGGCCGTAGCTGTCCTGCGCCACGCCCGGAGCCTGCAGCAGCAGGGTGTTCATCGTCGCGTTATCGCCACCCGGATTGGTCTCGATGGCCTGACGCGAGAAATTATAGGTCGTCGCACCCGTCGAAGGCTGAAGCGCTGCGCGCGCGCGCTCGAGATGGGCGTTGACGGTCACGTCATCCGAGCCTGAGCGGCTGATTTCCGTGGTGGTCGTTCCGTGCTGGTCGTCGGCATGACCGAAGCTGGAGCGGGCCGTGGCCGACTCATCGTCCGTCTGGGCGTCAGCGGGAGCCGCAGTCGTCTGGGAAGAGGTCGCAGAGGGCGTCACCGACTGCGCGAAGGCTGAATCGGCAAGGGCGGTGGTGCAGCCCAGTAGCAGAAGAAAGGAACGGGCAGACACAATAGACGGCATGAAGCCTCCGGACAGGGGGATATGGCAGAGACGAAGGTTTGTCAGAGCGGCTCTCTTATTATGTTATATCATAACGATTCAAGCGAAATCTGCGCCCCCGAACGCCATTCTGCGTTCCGCGTTGGCGCTGTTGCACAAGTACAATATAAGCGCGGTGATTTTTCGGGCTTTCCTGTCCTTTTTCGGGCAGTCTGCGCCCCAACCCGCGCCCCCTCTTCAGGAGACCCGCCCTTTCCATGACGCTTCGCAAGGCCCTTCTCCTGAGCGCCAGCCTCCTTGGCCCGTCCCTTGCCCTCGCGGCCCCGCCGGAGCAGGCAAAGCCTCGGGCGGGAAAGGCCGGAGCGTCCCATCATGCCAGCGCCCATCGTCCGGTCGCGCAGGCCGTTTCGCACAACACCGCCGCCCGCAAGGCCATCCCGACCGCCATCCAGGCCCGTGACACCGAGACGATCGCCGTCACCGCGCGCCGCACGGATTTCGCATTCGCCGCAGCCCAGCACACCCCGGACGCAGACACGCGCCTGACGGCTGACCGCCTGACCCAGCGCGGCGTCGTGACCCTGCGCGATCTGGAGCGCGTGGCGCCCAACCTGACGATCCAGTCCATCAACGGAACGGCCTCGACCAATTTCTATCTGCGTGGCGTCGGCTTCAACGACTTCACGATGAACAACATCCCCACCGTCATGACCTATTTCGATGACGTGCCGTTCGCGTTCTCGACCATGTCGAGCGGTCTGATGTTCGATCTGGCGGATGCGACCGTCACCCCCGGCCCCGTTGGCACCATGCACGGGCAGTCCGACACGGGCGGCGAAGTCCGTTTGCGCACGGCGGACCCGACCAGCACCCTGCATTACGGCGCCAGTCAGGACATTGCCTCCTACGCCCGCAGCCGAAGCGAGGCCTATATTTCCGGCCCGATCGCCAGGGGGCTGGATTTCCGTCTGGCCGGGCAGATCCGGCAGGGCGGCGGCTGGCAGACCGACCCACAGAACGGCGCTCATCTTGGCGACGCGGATTCCTACGCCCTGCGCGGCAAGCTGCGCTGGCACTCGGATGACAACCGCACCACGATCCTGCTCTCCGGCCATTTCGTGCAGGACAACAGCCAGGTTGTCACCAGTCAGGCCATCCATCGCCTGATCGGCACGACCGGCCTGCCCCAGCTCGGCCAGACACAGGCCGAATGGTCCTCACGCCCGCAGTTTGCCAATCTGATCGGACGCCCCGAAGGTCTCAAACCCAGCGAGCACAACCAGTTCTGGGGCTGGGACCTGCACATGGACCATGATTTCGGATTTGCGAAAGTCACGTCAGTCACGGCGTTCGAGACCGAACGGCAGGGCGAATACACCGATCAGGACGGCACCTCACGCTCCGAAGCGGATACCTACCGCACCATCAGCGCCAACGCTTTCACGCAGGAACTGCGTCTGGGATCGAGCAATCCCGACAGCCGCCTGCAATGGGTCGTCGGCGCATTCTATCAGCGCAGCCGCATGAAACAGCGCTTCTTCTTCGACTATACCGACTATGCGGCGCGTGGTTACATGATGGCCACGTCTTTCACCATGAATCAGGAAAGCACGTCCGAATTCGGGCATGTCAGCTACCGGCTGCCGCATAATGTGACGCTGTTCGCAGGTCTGCTGCATGAAATCGACGATCGCAGCCTGCCCGGCCTCACATCCGAAATTTTCGGCGGCAAGACCACATCCTTCCATGGCGAAAGCACAGCTTCGGCGCAGTTTGCAGGGCAGGTCGGCGTGTCATGGCAGGCGACGAAAAGCACGCTCGTCTATTACAAGATGAGCAAGGGCTTCAAACCTGGCGGCTTCAGCGCCAACAACACCCAGATCCAGGCCCAGCTCGACCCGTTCGGCCCCGAGACGGTGCTGACCTACGAACTTGGCTTCAAAAGCGACCCGATCCCCAACGTCCTGCGCCTCAACGGGGCTGCTTTTTACAACGATTTCCATAACCAGCAGGTCGTGGGCACAGTGCTGATCCCGAATTACGGACCGCTCAGCGAAATCACGAATGTCCCGAAGTCGGAAAGCTGGGGCTTTGAAGGCACGATCGAGTTCCACCCGGTGCGCCATGTCTTCGTGACGCAGAATATCGGCTGGCAGCGCGGCAATTATCAGGACTTCCTGAACGTCAACCGCGCTGCCACCAATGCCGCTTATGCCAAGACGGGCGTGTGGAAAGCGGTGAACAGCAATTTCGCGGGCGTGGATAACGGACAGCCCAAACTGACCCTGAACGGTCAGGCGGAATGGCGACAGTCACTGACGCCGGGGCTGGGCTTCGATATCGGGCCGGACTGGTCGTATCGCGGCAGTCAGGCCATCGCGGTCGGCGGGACGGGCTTCTACCGCCTGCCGCCCTATTTCCTGCTTGGCGCCCATGCGACCCTGCGCCCCTCATCGGGGAAGTGGGAAGCCACGGTTTACGCCTCGAACCTGCTCAACCGCAGCTTTTTCGAAAGCGGCGGCATGGCGACAACAACCTATTTCTACATCCCCGGGCCACCGCGCTTCATCGGCGGCCGCGTGTCTTACGGCTTCTGACGGCCAGAGAAGGCGCTCAGCCGGAAATCAGGCTGCGCGCCAGAGAGCGGATTTCCTTAAGGGTGCTGTCGGCATCCATGGGTTCACGTCCCAGAAGGTTCATGGCCCGGAAATGGATCGTGCTGAGCAGCATGTCCAGAACCGTGTCGGGATGCTGGCAGAAGACCTTTTCCCCGCGTCGGCTTGCGCGCTCAAGGAAGAGGGCCATCTGCGCGCGCGCCGGCACCACGCTCACTTCCCACAGGACCTGACCGAATTCCGGGTCATGCACGGCTTCGCCCAGCAGGGTTCCGTAAGTCCGGCCCAGCGGTGTGGCGAGGAAGCGGATGCGGGCCGCGATGAGTTCGTCCACATCTCCGGCAAAGCTGCCCGTATCGATCTGCGGCGTCAGATCGTCACGCCACAGGCGCATCGCATCGAAAAACATGGCCTGTTTCGTCGGCCAACGACGATAGACCGTCGCGGTCGAAACGCCTGCGGCCTTGGCGACGCGGCTGATGGTCAGGCCCTGATAGCCCTCCTCCACCAGAACCCGCGCGATCGCGGCGAGGATGTTGTCCTTCAGCCTCAGATTGACGGGGCGGCCCGGAGCACGGGCGGCGGTTGTCCGATCCCGGACGGGAACAGGGACATTCTTTAGCGGTAAAGTGTGTGTCACTACGGTCTGTGACATGGTCGGTCCCTTCTCTGGCCGTTTAGGCGGCTGGCGTCATTCCTGAATGAACGCAGCTAGTCAGATATGGACCCGCCGTTACAAGACGCATTTGCGTTTGTTTGGTAACAAAATATGTCCGTTTTTCGTCAGGGGATCACATGGCTTGTCTGGAGCGCTGCCCGTTTCGCCTGAACCGCAGCCGCGTCCATTGTCACCGCACGAACCGACGCTACATCCTGAGCGGAAATGCCCGGTGCCGGCGCGCTGCCTCCCAGTGTGGCCACGTAGGCCAGAACCGCTGCGATGTCCTCATCCGACAACGCACGGAATGACGGCATGAAGTCCTTGTAGGACTGCCCCTCCACCGTGATCGGACCGTGCAGTCCATTCACCAGAACCGCCGCGAGATACGCCTTGCCGTCCGGGCTGGCCGCAATCTGCCCGACCCGTCCTGCAAGCGGCGGAAACGTGCCCGGACGCCCCGCACCCGCAGGCCCATGACACATCGCGCATTTTCCCCGGTATAGCGCCGCTCCGTCCGCCGCCCTGCCCGGCGACGTCACGAACGGGCCGATCCCCAGAAGAGCCGCAAGCATGATCTTCAAGCCGTGTCTCTTTGTCATGACCGGGTCCTTCCGAAGGTCGTATCGTCACATCAGTTCGGAAAAACACTAACTCCCAAACGCCCCGAAAGCTACCGCCCCCGCCTTTCTCCAAAGCGCAAAGACGCCTATCCTGCCATCAACTTTCCTGCCGGGTGTCCGGCACAGTCGGCAGAGGTTCCGCATGACCCAGAGCGAGACGCCCCCGTCCCCGGACGGCACCAGACGGCGGGATCTGCTGGCCACCGGGACCGTGGCGCTCGGCTGTGCGGGGGCATGTGCGCTGGCCGTGCCATTTCTGGACAGTCTGAAAAATCCGGTTGCGACATCCCTGTCCGACAGCAATCTGGACGTGGATCTGTCGGCCCTGACGCCCGGGCAGGCCATGACCGTGCAATGGCGGGACTGGCCCGTTTTCATCCAGCGGCGCACGCCCCAAATGCTGGCTGCCCTTCAGGCTCCGGACCATCTGGCCAGCCTGCGGGACGCGGACTCGACCATCCTTCAGCAACCCAAAGACGCGACGAACTGGCACCGTTCGGTCCGCCCGGATTATGGCGTGCTGATCGGGATCTGCACCCATCTCGGCTGCGTGCCCTCTTTTGAAAAACCCGGATCGACGCCGCAGGCACAGGGCGGATATTTCTGCCCCTGCCACGGATCGCATTTCGACGCTGCCGGTCGCGTCGTCCGCCGCGCCCCTGCGCCTTACAATCTGCCGGTCCCACCCGTGACATTCCTCTCGGACACGAAACTCCGCATCGGCCACAGCGCGGGCGATCCGGGGTTCAGCATGTCCGACATCCAGCAGATCTGAAGACGGGACCGCATGACTTCGCCCCTCAAAACGCCCGATACCGATCCGCGCGGATGGCTCGAACGGCGCTTCCCCGTCATGAGCTTTGTGCGCCGCGAATATGTCGCGTTTCCAATGCCCATCAATCTCAACGCATTGTGGAGCTTTGGGGCCTTTCTGATCGTGACGATGGCCGTCATGGTCGCCAGCGGCCTGTTCCTTGCGATCAACTATACGCCCGACATCACGCAGGCCTTCGCCAGCGTCGAGGCCATCGACCGGCAGATCCCCTCGGGCTGGTTCATTCGCAGCCTGCATATGGGCGGCGTGACGATGCTGTTCGGCTGCCTCTACATCCATATCGGACGCAGCCTGTGGTACGGCTCCTACAAGGCCCCGCGCGAACTGCTCTGGCTGACGGGGCTGGGACTGATGCTGATGCTGATGGTCACGGCCTTCGCCGGCTACGTCCTGCCCTGGGGGCAGATGTCCTACTGGGGGGCCACGGTGATCCTGAACGCCGTCCATGCCATCCCGCTCATTGGGCAGCCGATGTCGGAACTCCTGCTGGGCGGCGATACGCTCGGGAACGTGGCGCTACACCGTCTTTTCGTGCTGCATTTCACGATGGCTTTCGCGATCCTCGCCACGATTGCGCTGCATGTCGCGGCGCTGCATGTCGTGAAATCGAACAACCCCTCGGGCATCGATCCCGTCAGCCCGACGCAGACCCTGCCGTTCCACCCCTATTACACCAGCCGTGACGGCTTCGCGCTCTGCCTGTTTCTGATGGTCTATGCGGGGCTGGTCTTTTTCCTGCCGGACCTGCTGACGCTGGCGGACAACTATGTTCAGGCCAACCCGCTCGTCACACCGCGCGACATCCGGCCGGAATGGTATTTCGCCCCGTTCTACGCAATCCTGCGCGCAGTACCCTCACGCCTTGGCGGCCTCTTCCTCGCTGCGGGCAGTCTCGCCGTCCTGTTCGTGCTGCCTTGGCTGGATCGCTCCACCATCCGCTCCGCAACACGGCGTCCCATGGTGCGGCTGTCGCTGCCCCTCGCATTCGCGTCCTTCATCCTGCTGGGTATCGCCGGAATGCACGCGCCAAGCCCGGCATGGCTGCTCGTCAGCCGTCTGGCGATAGGCTGGTGGTTCATCCATTTCCTGCTCGTCATGCCGCTCGCCTCCGAGCGGGAGATGTCGTCATGACGCGCCTGATCCGGACTCTCACTCTCGCCGCCAGCCTGACCGCCCTGCCCGCCTGTGCAAGCACGCCCGCCCAGCGCGGACTGATGGTCTACCAGCAGGTCTGTAGCGCCTGTCATGGCATGGAGCATGTTGATTACGGCGACATGAGCGGTCTCGGCCTCTCGCCGAACGAGATCCGCAAATGGGCCGCCGATCAGCAGCTTCCCAACGGTACGGACGACAACGGCGATCCAAAAACCCGTCCCGCCACGGCCACCGATCCCATCCTGTCGCCCTATCCCAACGAGGCCGTGGGGCGCCTCGCCAATCATGGACTGCTCCCGCCCGACCTGTCCCGGTTAGCCCTGACGCTGCCCGGTGGCGCCGAGGAAATCCGGCAGATCCTGCTCTCCTATGCCCCCACCCCTCCGGGCGTGACGCTCGACGAGGGCCGGTATTACAACACCGCCCTGAAATGGAAGCATATCGGCATGCCCCCGCCCCTTCAGGACGGCATGCTCACCTATCCCGACGGGACCCGTGCCACCTCGGCGCAGATGGCCGGCGACGTCTCGGCCTTTCTGGACTGGGTCGCACATCCCCATCAGGCCGAACGCCGACGGATCGGGTTCTATGTCCTGGCCTATCTCGCCCTGATGGCGCTTCTGACCTTCCTGCTGCAACGCCGCATCTGGAAAGGACGCCGCTGAACTACATCCGTTCGGCATGGTCCATGCGATGCGCGGCCCGGTAGGTCAGGGGCATAACCGCGAGGCCCTGAACTGTTTCGATCACGTCCAGCTCCGCATTGCCCAGAAGCCGGATCAGGGCCTCGCGCGGCGTAAAAATCCCGGCAACGGCAGTGCTGTTTCCGCCGTGCAGAAGCCCTTCATCCATCAGCACGGGGCAGTTCGTCTTGCGGGCCAGTTCCGCCACCGCAGCCGCAAGCGTCTTCGTTTCAATCTGAAGCATCGCCCGCTGAACGGGGCAGATATCCCGCGTCCGCGTCACCCTCTCTGCCGCAGCCGGACCGTTCAGCAACAAAGCGCAGAACATCGTCCCCACGCCCAGCCCTTTCAGAAAAAGAGCGGTGATTGCGCGGGACCCTCTGTGGTTTTCAGGATACGGACGTTCTGGCATGTCCGTGGCTCTCCGCTGGGCACACCCGCCTCAAAACGGAACACGGACAGGTGCGCAGGCAGACTTAACGCGTCAGTCTGCGGGCAAGCCACATACCTCCCGGTGATTTGAACGCAGCGGTGAGGAGATGAGAAAACCTAGAATGTTGGCGGTGTGCAGGCGCTGATGATCTCACAGCCCTCGGAGCTCAGACATCGGAAGCGATGCGGCTGGCGGCTGTCGAAATGATACGCATCGCCCGGCCCCAGAACCTCGCACTTCTCTCCGACCGTGATTTCCACCTGTCCCTGCACGATGAATCCGCCCTCTTCGCCCTCATGGGCATAGACCGCCGCCCCCGTATCCGCGCCGGACGCATAGGTCTCGCGCAGGATCTGGAGGCTGCGGCCAAACAGGGGCGTCCCCACCTGCCGGAAGGTCACGCCGCCCTGTACGAACGTCATCAGTTCGGCCGCGCGATAGAAGATCTTTTCCCCGCCCTCGGGGGCAATGCTGAAGAACTCCCCAAGAGTCACGGGAATTCCGTCCAGAACACGCTTGAGCGTCCCGACGGACGGGTTCATGTCGCCGGATTCGATCAGGGAAATGGTGGAATTGGTGACACCGGTTCGCTTGGCCAGCTCACGCTGGGACAGGTTCCTTGCCGTCCGCACAAAGCGCAGGCGCGCTCCCAGATCCATCCCGTCATACCCTCCCCGGCCTCGTCCGTGTCACCAGTATGTCATATCGAAAAAGAAAGGAAACCTTGAAAATCAGTATACCGGGGGGAGGTACTATTTTTCTCCGTCACGGCCCGGGGAAAAAGGCCGGGGCTCGGGAACGTCTGGCCCGAAAAGCCGTTCTGGAGTAAAGATGCAGTCGGAACAGCGTGTTCCACAAGACCTGAAAACCACACGGACTTCCGAATATTCCGGTCATGGCTCCAGGAATACGCGCAGGGACATCAGGAACAGGGTGAATTACAGATGCTGTACGCTTCGACGGGATGTTTCACTCTTACGGTCATGATGGGCGTCTGGCTCGCAATTTTCGCGGCCCGGTACAAGCGCCCTTTCCGCTTCCTCACGCCCCTGCATGTCGGCTCGGCCATCGTGGGTTCGGTCTTCCTGATCATCGCCCTGAGCAATGGGGACAGCAGGCTCATGCTGAACGTAGTGCTGGCCGTCGCGATCGCGACCTTCGGTGTTTTGATGGCCTTCTTCCGCAGGCGCGGCGCCATGATCGCACCGCTTTATATGTGTCACATCCTGCTGGCGGTGATGTTCTATTTCTCGATGGTCTGCTTCACGATCTTCCCGACTTTCGGCCTCGACTGACACCTTTAGAGAACGGCAAGACTCTTCCAGATCATGTAGGCCGCGACCGCGAAGATCACGCAGGCAAAGAACGTCGTCAGCGCAGGGCCGGACCCTGAAAGGCGCTTCGCGGCACGGGTGCCCAGAAAACTGCCGACCACGCCCCCCGCAACGAACAGCGCGCCCATCACCCAGTCCACATAACCCGAGAGCATGTAACTCAGCGCGGTGCTTGCCCCCAGCGCGGCAACCGCCACCAGCGATGTTCCCACCGCATTGAGGATAGGCATCCGCGTGCAGGCGATCAGGGCGGGCACGATCAGAAATCCGCCACCAATCCCGAAAAACCCGGACAGAACCCCCGTCCCGGCCCCGGCCATCATGACCCGCGGCATATTCTGGCGGTTACATGCCGCCCCCACCTCGCCCTTGTTGCGCCGTCCCCGCAGCATGAGCACACCCACGACCACCATCAGCAGCGCAAAGCACAGCAAGAGTTTCTCGCCATTCACCGCCTTGCCGAACGCCGCGCCGATGAGGGCCCCCGCCACGCCGCAGGGCGCGAAAATACCCGCGCATTTCCATTTGACGGTCCCCGCCCGGGCATGACTGACCAGCCCGGCCAGCGCATTGACGGCCACCGCCATGGCGCTCGTCCCGATCGCGACATGGGGGTTCTTCACCCCCACCACATAGACCATCAGGGGAACGGCCAGAATGGAGCCGCCCCCTCCGATCAGGCCCAGCGTAAACCCGATCAGAACACCGCAGACCAGCTCAAGCGCAATATGCACGATCCGTTCAGCCGCCCTTTTTCGAATTCAGGGGCTTGGGCGCGACCATCAGTTCACGCCCCTTGAGCATCCCGTCCCAGTACATAAGCGGCATGATGTATTTCTTGAGCCACCAGGCCAGACGCGTCGCTGTCTGCCCGTTGAGCAGCCATTTCGGCAACGTCGGCGCCAACTTGCCGCCATAGCGGAACTCGGCCAGCACAATGCGCCCGTTCTCCACCGTCAGCGGGCAGGCGCCATATCCGTCATATTCCGAAACCGGAGCCTGATGTTTCAGGAAGGCCAGCACGTTCGTCGCCACCACAGGCGCCTGCACCCGAGCCGCAGCGGCCGTCTTGGCCGAAGACGTTCCGATCACATCGCCAATGGCGAACACGTCCGGAAAACGGACATGCTGCAACGTCGCCGGATTGACCTCAACGAACCCGTCCGAACCCGCCAGCGCACTCTCGCGGATCATCTGCGGCGCGCTCTGCGGCGGTACGACATGCAACATGTCGAACTTCCGCTCGACCCGCTCCACACTGTCCCCGACCTTACGCTCGAAGGTCGCCGTGCGGTTCGGTCCGTCCACCGCCACAAGCTTCGATCCGGTGTGCAGCCCGACGTGATAGCGCTTGATGTACTCCATCAGCGGCGGCACGAATTCCTTCACGCCGAACAGCCCCGGCGTGGCCGTATCGAACTCGACGGAAATGCTGTCCAGCACGCCCCGGCGCTTCCAGGCATCACAGGACAGATACACGGCCTTCTGCGGCGCACCTGCGCATTTGATCGGCATGGGCGGCTGCGTGAAGATCGCCGTGCCCGTCTTGAGCTGCTGCACGAGCTGCCAGGTATAGGGTGCCAGATCGAAGCGGTAGTTCGACGTCACGCCGTTCTTGCCCAGCGTCTCCGCCAGACCCGGAATGGCATCCCAGTTCAGCGTAATCCCCGTCGCCACGATCAGCGCATCATAGGAGACGACCGATCCATCCCCCAGCACCACTTCCCGGACATCCGGCCGGAACAGCTTGGCCGCCTGCCGCACCCAGACGACGTCCTTGGGCATGACATCCGCTTCCTTGCGGCGCGTCTGGGCTGCCTGAAAGACACCTCCGCCCACAAGCGTCCAGCCCGGCTGGTAGAAATGCTCGTTCGATGGCTCAACCACGCCAATCGACAGGTTCCTGTTACGCTTGAGCAGACTCCCCGCAGCCGACAAACCACCCGCGCCGCCGCCAATGATCAGAACCTGAAAATGCGCCGCATCCTTGCGCGGGGCGGCCGAGGGCGTGGCGACGCTCTCGATCCGAGCGCGCAGGCCACTGACATCCACACCAGCCTTGTCCGTCGCAGCAAAGATTTCAGCAGCCGGACGTTTTCCCGCCTCGGCCAGAGCCCAGATCTGTGCCGCCCGCGTGCCGGAGCGGCAATAGCCGACTACGGGCGTCGGCAGCGTCGCCAGAACCTGTCGCGTCTGGGCAACCTGTGCCTCATTCGGCACCGTCCCGGCCCTCACCGGGATTGCAGCAAACGCCAGCCCGGCCTCTTTCGCGGCCTCTTCGATCACCTTCATTTCCGGCTGATCCGGAGCTTCACCATCCGGACGGAAGCACAGGATCGTGCGGAAACCCTCCGCCTTCAGATCCGCAATATCCTGCACGGCAATCTGGGGAGAAACGGCGTAGCTGTCGGTCAGATGACGGGTTGGCATGGGAACTCCAGAAACGGAAGAAGGCACAGACGTGCCGGAAATATCAGGCTCAGACGCGCCCGGCTCAAACGCGGTTCACGGGGATCTTGATGTAGCTCACGCCATCAGCCTCGGGCTCGGGCAGGTGCCCCCCGCGCATATTGACCTGCACGGACGGCATCAGCAGACGCGGCATCGCCAGCGTGGCATCGCGCTCCGTCCGCATTTTCACGAATTCCTCTTCGCTCACACCATCATGAACATGGATGTTGTAGCCGCGTTCATGCCCGACCGTGGTCATCCAGGCATATTCATCCCGGCCCGGGGCCTTGTAGTCATGGCACAGGAACAGACGCGTCTCGACCGGCAGCGACAGCAGACGCCGGATGGAGCGGAAAAGCTGCCCCGGATCGCCGCCCGGGAAATCCGCCCGCGCCGTCCCGAAATCCGGCATGAAGATCGTATCGCCCACAAAAGCGGCGTTGCCGATCACAAAGGCCATATCCGCGGGCGTATGGCCTGGAACATGCAGCACCGTCACGGGAAGCTCCCCGATCCGGAACGTCTCACCGTCTTTGAACAGACGATCGAACTGCGACCCGTCCCGCGCAAACCGCGTCCCGGCATTGAAGATCTTGCCGAACACAGCCTGGACCCGCGTAATATCTGCGCCGATCCCCAGCTTCCCGCCAATCTTTTCCTGCAACCAGGGGGCCGCGGACAGATGGTCGGCATGGGCATGCGTCTCAAGCTGCCAGTCAACGGTCAGACCTTCGCGCTCCACATAGTCGACAATGGCCTGCGCCGATCCATGGGACGTACGCCCGGCGGCAGCATCATAATCAAGCACAGAGTCGATAACAGCCGCGTGCTTCGTGACCGGACAATGGACGACATGCGTAGCGGTGTTCGTCGCTTCATCAAAAAACGTACAGACCACCGGAGCGGGGGCCGCGCCTTCTTCGGTGCGCCGGATCTGGCCGGTTGCGGCCTGGATTGCTGCATCATGCATGGCGTTCACCTTCTGGCTGTGGGATGCCTTTACGACACTTTCATTAACTGTTAAGTTAATATTGTAAGTGTTGCATGTCAAGCGCCCTGATGCTTTTGGAACCGGATCATGAACGTATCCTCTTCTGCTGAAACCCCTCTTCCGCTCCTGCGCATTGGCGACCGTGCTCCGGATTTCAGCGCCCGCACCACGCATGGCGAATTCATCATGAGCGCCCTGCGCGGACACTGGGTCCTGCTTTTCGCCCATCCCGCCGATTTCACACCCGTCTGCACCAGCGAGTTCATCGCGCTCGCCCGCAGCGCGGAAGAGTTCCAGAAGCGGGACTGCGCACTGCTCGGCATCTCGGCGGACAGCCTGCCCGCCCATCTCGCCTGGGTTGACGCCATCCACACGCAGTTCGATGTCCATATCCCGTTCCCCATCATCGAAGACCCCTCACTCGCCGTCGCCCGCGCCTATGGCATGCTGGACAGTGCGGCACAGGACAGCGCTACCGTGCGCTCGGTCTTCGTCATCGACCCGTCAGGCATTATCCGCGCCATCCTGAACTACCCGGCCACGGTGGGGCGCTCCGTTCCCGAACTCCTGCGCCTGCTCTGCGCCCTTCAGGAAGTGGACCGCGCAGGTGCGCTCACGCCCGAAAGCTGGCAGCCCGGACAGCGCACCGTCGCCCCGCCGCTCCAAACACAGGCCGCCGTGGAAAAAGCCGGTGCGAAATGGTTCTTCCAGCCCATGACGCGGGAGCGCTCATGACCGTTCTGCTTCCCCTTGAGAAAAGCCGCGAACTGGCGGAATGGCTGCGCATCCTCGCCCAGCCGCAGCGCCTCATGATCCTCTCCGCCTTGCTCGACAGCACCCATGCCGTCAGCGAAATCGAGACCATGACCGGCATCGGCCAGCCCACGCTGAGCCAGCACCTCGGCGCCCTCAGGCGCGCGGGCCTGATCGAATCCCAGCGCGAATCCCGCGCCATCCATTACTGCTGGACCGACACGCCGGATGCCCGCCGCGCCCGCGCCCTGCTGATGAGCCTCCAGCCCGGCGCCCTTCCGCCGGAACTGCCATCACCCGTAGCCGAGAGCACACCCGGACCGGCGGCGTCGGCACGATTTGCCCGTATTCTTCATCCCTGACAGTTCTCAATCAGGAATTGTAAGGTCCTTATTGAACATCGGATCACGATTGCCGTTGCGATAAAGTTGTTTCAGCCTGAAACTGCAAAATGCTTCATACGCTTACCTGAAGGTAAGGAGAAAACACATGATCCGTTATTTCATTGCCCTGACCGGACTGACATTTGCACTGACGCAGGCCGCTCCCGCCGCGACCCGTGAAGAACAGACGCAGGCCTGCAAGGGCGATGCGCTGCGTCTCTGTACACTGGCCATCCCCAACGAGGCCAAGATCACAGCCTGCATGAAAAAGAAGATCGACCAGCTCTCCCCAAAATGCCGCGCAATGTTCACGCCCGTGCCACAGGCAAAGAAGACACCCGCAGCGAAGCCGAAACAGGACTGACCCTGCATCTGACGCAGAAAGACCCACAGCCAGCCCCTGCGCGGAGGCAGATAGGAAATTTTCAATTTTCGTAAATCCTCCCGCGCCCGTGACTGGTTTCCGTCCGGCAGAATGGGTATGGTGTTTCCAGTGATTTTCAAAAGAACACTGACACCATACTGCGAGCGTCAGGATCTGACATGACGGGTCTGGTGTCGTTACTGGACAGACCCGAACCATGACCCGACAGCACGACCGCCGCAAGGTAACACTCAAGGATGTGGCAGCGCAGGTCGGCGTCTCCCATACAACGGTCTCGAACGCCTATATCCGTCCGGGCCAGCTCTCGGCCGCGCTGCGTGAGAGGATCCTCGCAGCAGCCCAGGAGCTGGGCTATACCGGCCCCGATCCGGCCGCCAAACAGCTCGCCACCGGCCGCGCCGGCGCGCTGGGCTTCCTCTTCAGCGAAGACCTGCCCTACGCCTTCACCGATCCCGCGATCCTCAGTGTCCTGAACGGCGTCGCCCGCTCCTGCGACGAGCTGGAAACCGATCTGGCGATGATTTCCGCTGGCAGCAACCTGCGCAATCGCGCAGCCCCCGTCTCGCTGGGCAATGCCGCCGTAGACGGCTACATCCTGTATTCCGTTGCGCCCGACAGCCGCTGCGTCCTGATGGCCCAGCAGCGCAACGTGCCCCTCGTGGTCGTGGACCAGCCCCGCCTCGATGGCGTGCCCTATGTCGGGATCGATGATCGCGGATCAGCTTACCGCGCGGCAAAGACCCTCCTCGATCTCGGGCACCGGCATTTCGGCATCCTGTCGCTCAAGACCGCCCATGACGGATATTTCGGCCCGCTGACCGCCAAACGCCGCGCCAATATCGCTCACAGCACCATCGCCATGCGGCTTGAAGGCTATGTTCACGCTCTGCAGGACGCCGGCATCGCCCCCGAAGACGTCCCGACCTGGGAAATCCCGATCAATTCCGAAGACATGGGCGCGGAAGGCGTGCGCCATCTTCTCAACCGCGCCCAGCGCCCGACCGCCATCCTCGCGATGAGCGACCGCGTAGCCATCGGCGCCATGCAGACGATCCGCGCACTTGGCCTGAACATCCCGCAGGACGTGTCGATTTTCGGCTTCGACGACATCCCGTCAGCCGAACCCGCCGATCTCAGCACGGTCCGCCAGCCCCACGAACGGAAAGGCACGGAAGCCGTCCGCCTGCTGAACGCAGCAACAGGTAGCGAAAATGTCATTCTGGAAACCGAACTGATCCTGCGCGGCAGCATCGCCCCCGCACCACAACAATAAATCCCCGGAAAAGCTGACTATATATTTACTGTTCCCAGAATTAAGCAGACGGAAACTTCCTGCTGCGATCGTCGAATATCGACATTATTCTATCGGTCTGATAATCGCTATAGGTGGCTGAATATCATCCAGTCAGACAACCAAGACGAGACGGAATCATGCACGATCAACCGGAGTATTGCGGCCTTCTGACGAGATGGGGGACTGTGGTCGTCAGAGATCCAACTTCTGGCTTCATGAAGCATTTCAGACTGGAAGCCATGACCGGAACTGATAACTGCCATCCTTTTTATAGCAGCCATTGCCACCTTCATACGGGTTTCGAAGGCTTTGGCCCATTCATTCCGGTAAATGAAGATGGCTATACTTTTCTCAAAGCCCGGGACGGGTATCTGACGGCCCATTTTGATGGCAGCATTTCCATCTTCCAGGAACACCGAAACCCTTGGGAACAGTTTCTCGTCCTGACGCAGAGCGAGATTGAAAAACTCCATTTTTTCATCACGCACGAATGGATTGACGAAACAGGCAAAAAAATAGGGCCGTCCGATATCCAGCTTCTGGAAGACTTCCAGATCAAGGTTGGTGACAATACTTTCAGCGTTTCCGAAAATTTCACGACACATTCTGGCAGCCCCGTTACGAAAACCCGGGAGGGGTATCTCTCGGAGATCGTTCTGTGGGGCGATCTATGGATGCCGCACCGTTTCAAACTTTACCGCCCGCTGGTCTATTTCTGTGCTTTCGGACGGTTCTGCCTGGACACGCTAGAAGTTAGTCTGGCGTCGCTGTCCGAATTCGGAAAATATAAAGGAGATGTTTTGATCGTTACTGATCTTCCAGAACATGTTCTGCGGGAGCAATGTCCTTCGACAGAGTTCTTCACATGTCATGTCTGGAATCTGTACGGTCAGGCCAATCTGGATTTTTATGCAGCACGCTTCCGGATTACGGAATGGAAACCGCTCTACCAGTTCAGCCCCTTACTCTACATGGACACCGATATCGTCGTAGACAGGGAAATCAACGAAACATTCGAGACCATATTCAAAAGCAATTCCATTTCGGCACAGAGGGAAGATTTCTCCATTTTGCGGGAAAGCCCTTCCGTTGGTGCGGAATTATTTGAAATGGATTCTCGTTGCAAGGAATATAACCTTGATGTTCCCGGATTTAATTCCGGGCTGATCTCGATCCCCCGGATCGAAGACTTCGACGTTATTTTGAAGACCATTCATGCCTGCATCTATCGCTTTTCTGAAAAAATGCAGGACAGAAGAAGTCTCAGCCATTTCGATCAAAGCATCGCCAATTATATCTGTCTGTTAACGCGCTCTATCGATCCTGCATTTCTGACTGAAAAAATTGCATATTACTGCGATCATGCCATCAGAATGAGCGGTCTTCACATGCCAAAGCGGCCGCAGATGCAGTACACGGGGTTCGTCCATTTCTGGGGGATCGGTGAGCGGACGCAGGCCATGCTGGCTTATATGCAGTCGATCCGCGATCAGGTGCCGTTTGAAAAGTGGTCTGCTGACAGTCAGGAAGAGGCTGACTGACAGCTGACCACCTCTTCAGGCGTCCTGCACCAGAATATCTCTGAAACTGTCGATCCGCATGTCTGGTTGAAGTGCCGCGCACTGGGTCGCAGACCCATGGCCGTAACTGGCCCAGCATGACGCGATCCCAGCATTGCGGGCGAACTGGAGGTCGGCGACGGTGTCGCCCACCATCAGGAAAGCGGAGCGTGGCTGGCCGGGAAAGAGCGGGAGAACACGCTCGTCCATCACGCGCGGATCCGGCTTGTGCGGAAAGTTCGGCTCTGACGCCACGACTTCGCTGAAAAACCCTTCCAGACCAAACCGCGCAAGGCTCGCAAGAACAGTGGGCGCATGCTTGTTGCTGAGAATGGCCAGGGTTTTTCCCTGCGCCTTCAGAGCGGCAAGCGTTTCCACCACGCCGTCGAACAGGACCGTCTCTTCGTCATCGGCCGCGGGGTAGAACGCCCGGTAATGCCGCACGAAGGAGGCCGCGTCCTGCGCGTCGCTGTCGGGCACGATCGCCTGAAACAGCGTCTGGAGCGTACCACCCCGGGTCAGTTCCTGTTTGAGGACGTTCGTGGACGGTGCGGTCACACCGACAGCACCGAACGCTTCTTTCAGGCTGCGCAGAATGGCCGGCTGCGTTTCCGCCAGAGTGCCGTCATAGTCGAGGAGGAGGATCGGAAAACGTGTCATATGTTCTTTTCCCCCGCCCCGCTGAGGAAATCCATCCCTGCGGCACAATAAGTGAGGGCCTCACTCCGGCTGAGGCGCCACACCCGTGAGAAGCGCACGGATCCCCGGCAGGATCGCAATCAGCAGTCCTCCCGGCGGCTGCGGACTGTAGCGGGACGCCAGCATGCTGGCCGAGCCCGCAAAGGCTGCCTCCTGCTCCTGAAGCAATCGGGTCGCATCAATACGCCAGGCTGAGCCGTCCCGCTCATCCAGAGCCTTCAGTCCCGCACGCGACAGCAATCCAACGGCATGGGAGACCGGCACGACGTTTTCCAGCGCCGGGATCCCCTTCGCACTCGCGACGAAGGCCGCGTCATTCCCGGCCCAGCGCTGAAGCATCTGGCGCAGAGGCGCGGCGAGCGCGGCCTCGCCACCGACATAACGCGCGGCCATCGCATTGAACTGGATCGCTGCGAACGCATCCGGATCCGTCACCGCCACAGGCGCCGACAGCATAGCGCCTCCGGTGGGGGCGGCGAGACGGTTGAGCGCATAATTCCGGACGGGCACGGTCACTTCGGTCAGGATTTTCAGCGGCTCCGGATGCCCTTGCGTCATGGCATCACGCATGGCTTCCTGATGCTGTGTCGCCTGCAATCCCGTTGCCTCAAGCTCCGCCATCACAAGCGGCAGGCGCCGTTGAAGATCGGGGATGTCACGCACATCCTGCGCGGACCAGAACCGCTCGGCCAGTGCCGCCATCCGGGGCCAGAGCCGCGAATCCAGCATCGGTTCGGATACCATTTCCGCCCAGAGCGTGCCTTCCGCCCCCATGACCAGCGCCTTCTGGCCCTCGTCCAGCGGCGGCGCGTTCTCATCCATCGTGAACGGTACGAAAAAATCCGGATTTTTAGGCGGGAATTTCGCCAGCTGGTCCGCAGTCAGCCCATCCGCCTTCGTATCATACGGATCGACTGCATAATGCGTGGCGGACGGGCGCAGCAGATCCAGATAATACCCCGCAGACACCACGACCGGATGCCCGGCCCGCGTTGCGGAACCCGTCCATTTAGAGGCCCGCCAGGGCTCGACGACCACATTCTTAGGGATCGGCGCTTCGCTGATTTCATCCCAGCCCATCATCACGCGACCTTGTGCGGCAATGATTTTCGCAACTTCGCCCGTAAAAGCGGCCTGAAGCGCGGGAGCCGTTTCGAAACCGTGTGCCTTCATGTAGGCGGCAATGGCGGGGTTCTTCGTCCACTGGGACGCCACGACTTCGTCACCGCCTGCATGAATATACCGGTCCGGGAAAAGGCTGCCCATCTCGGCATAGAACACGCGCACAAAGCGCAGGGTCTGCGGCTTGGTGGGGTCCAGCGCGGCGTTGTTGAGGTTTTCCCCCTTGATGTTCATGTCAGGCAGAGGCTGTGCGGCCAACTCCGGATAGGCCTGTACGATCGCCAGCGCATGGCCCGGCACGTCAAATTCCGGCACGACACGAATGCCACGATCCGCCGCATACGCCACGACCTCACGGATTTGAGCCTGCGTATAATACTGCCCCAGCGATGTCATGGCCTGCAGTTGCGGATATGTCCGGCTCTCGACCCGGAACGCAAAGCCGTCACTCAGATGCCAGTGCAGCACGTTGAGCTTGACCAGTTCCATCGCATCAAGCTGCCGCTCCACGGTCTCGACCGTATCGAAATGCCGGGCCACATCCATCAGCAGACCGCGCCAGGCAAACCGGGGGGCGTCGTCGATATGAACCCGCTCGACCGAAGCGCCCTCGGGCGTGACCCGCACGAGCTGAAGGAGGGTCGCAAGCCCGTGGATCACACCCGCCGGTCCGTCCGCCTCCAGCCGCGCGCCTGTGGCGGAGGTCGTGAGCGCGTAACGCTCTTTTTCATCCACACTCAGATAGGCACGGTCCGACCCGGCCGAAACATGCAGCACATAGGGAGAGCCCTGTCCCGCAGGCCCGGCGATCGCCGTCAGACGTGTCGTGAACCGCGCCACGGCCCGCAGCAGCAGGGGAGAGGGGCGCGTATCCCACACGACCTGTATCCCACCGCCAATGGAGGCAACGCCGTTGGACACGGACACAGCCTGCGGAACGGGCAGCAGGCTTTCTTCCGCCCGGGCTGTGCTTCCCAGCCCCCCGGCCAGTACACTCCCCGCCGCAAGCAGCCCCAAAACGCCACAAACCCTGCGGAAGGTCTTCGGGCCGGAAAACGAAGCTGTCTGCGTCATGCGGGGCTATTCCTTGATCAGGTCTGGAAATCAGGGCGTATCGGAGGCAGGCGGAAGGGCATCGAGCATCAGCTTCGCATCGCTGGCAGACAGTTCGATACCGTAGAACTCATGATAGAAAGACCGGATCGAATGGATCATCGCGGGCACATCGACCTGTCCGGTCTGGACGATCTGCCGCGCCCAGACAACCTGTAGCAGCAGTTCCGGCCCATAGCGGTCCCACGGGAACAGCCCCGCCGGATTGCGATAGACCCGCCCGGACTGCACGGCCTTGAGCTTTGACCAGACCGGGTCCTGCTTCAGTATTGCCGGATCACCCGCATTGGCGCCGATGATGAGGATATCGGGATTCCAGGCCAACACCTGCTCGATGGAGACAGGCTGCTTGTTGCCGTGAATCCCCTGCGCCGCGTTCTGGCCACCCGCGCTGCGGATCCACTGGTCGATGATGCTGTCATCGCCATCCACCCGCAGCGGCTTGAGGGACTCCACATGCAGCACATGCGGCCCCTGTGCATTGGTCGGAGCCTGCGAAATGACCTGCAAAAACGCCGAGCGATAAGCCTGTGCCCGCTTCGCCGCCAGCGGCGTCTGGAGCAGGGTCGCGGTCCCGTCCACGCAGTCGAGCATCGAATCGAACCGGTCAAACCCTTCCGGCGCCACATTCAGGCCAGCATGCGTCAGAGCATCGGCGGCATGCCCCGAACTGGTGACGAAAACCAGATCGGGATGCAGCGCCAGCAGTTCCTCGGCATTCAGATTGCCAGGGTCCAGCGTCTCAGCCTTTGCCAGAGACGGCACCAGCCGGAACATCCAGGGCAGCATCGCCGGACGCGCCACGGTGCCCACGATCCGGTTCTGCGCGCCCAGCATGATGAGCGTCGCATTATGCGCGTACCAGCCTTCCACGATCCGCGCAGGAGGGGCAGCATGAGCCACAGCCCCCGGAAGTGGGACAGCCAGAGCAGCACCCAGCATGGCCAGGGCCGAACACCGCTTCAGATTCCGCGACAACGCCATTCCCAGTGTCATTCTTCGTCCCTTCCATGATGGAAAAAGCGGTTCCCGGCATGGTCCGTCTGGATCAGAGGCACACCGTAAAGCGCTGACATCCGTTGCGCCGTCACCACATCCTGCGGCGGCCCGTCCGCTTCAATCCGTCCGTGATCGAGGACCAGGACCCGGCTGGCGCGGACATACAGCTCTTCCGGCCGGTGCGACGTGAGCATAACAAGCCGGCCTTCCCGCGCAAGATCCGCAAGCAGCGCCATCAGACGCAGCTGATACCCGTAATCCAGCCCGGTCATCGGCTCATCGAGAAGCAGCCCCTGCGCATCCTGTGCAATGGCCCGCGCCAGCACGACCCGCTGCCGCTCCCCGCCGGAAAGCTCCGTGACCGGCCGACTGGCAAAGCTTTCCAGCCCCATCCGCTCCAGCGAGGCATCGACCGCCATCCGGTCTTCGGGAGCCAGACGCCCCGTCAGCCCGGAATAGGGCACCCGCCCCAGCTCCACCATCCGCCGCACCGTATAGGGAAATGTCGCGACATGACTTTGCGGCACATAGGCCAGATGGCGCGCAATAGCGGAGGCCGGCCACGCCCGCAGAGAGCGCCCTTCCAGAAACACATCCCCGACCGAAGGCGTCAGAAATCCCATCAGCAGCCGCAGCAGCGTACTCTTGCCCGCCCCGTTCAGCCCCAGCAGCCCGACCAGCTCGCCCTTCTCCAGCGAGAGATCGATACTCTCCAGCACGAGACCCTCACCCCGCGGCTGGCGAAACCCCAGATCCCGGCACGACAGCAACGTCATGCCACCCCACTCCGCAGGCGCCGCAGCACCAGCACGAAGGCCAGCGCCCCGAACAACTGCGTGACGATCCCAAGCGGAACTTCCCCCGTCGTCAGACTGCGCGCGCAGGTATCAGCCAGCACCAGCCCCCCGGCCCCCAGCAGCGCAGTGATCGGCATCATGCTTCGATGTTCCGCCCCGGCCAGAAGCCGCGCGACATGCGGCACCAGAAGCCCGATCCAGCCGATGATCCCCGCCATCGAGATGGTCATCGCACAGGCCAGCGTCGCCAGAACGATCAGCGCCGGACGCATGATCCGCACCGACACACCCAGACTGCGCGCCTCGTCATCCCCGAGCGACAGCACGTCCAGAACAGGCGCGCACAGCACAAGCGCCACCGTCAGGACAATCAGCGGCCCCGACATCCAAGCCAGTTCCTGCCAGTTGCTCGGCGCCAGACTGCCCAACAGCCAGTTCACGATAGCCGGGAGCTGGTCCATCGGATCGGCCAGATATTTCACCAAAGACAGTAATGCCGTGAAAATCGCATTCCCGATCAGCCCACCCAGCAGCAGGGTCAGGATCCCACCGCCCGGCAATGTCCTGCTGATCAGAAGACCGGTCCCAACTGCCAGCAGCCCGCCGCCGAACGCCCCCATCTGAACCATGACCGCAGAACTGCCGGTGACGATACTGAGTGCCGCCCCGAAAGCCGCCCCGCTCAGAACCCCGAGCAGATCGGGCGAGACCAGTGGATTGCGGAACACGGCCTGATAGGTCGCCCCCCCGCAGGACAGCGCGCTCCCGACCAGCAGCGCCGCCAGGATCCGTGGCAGCCGCGCCTGCATGACGACAGCCTGCGCCACCGGGTCACTCGCGGAAGACAGATGCAGTAAAGACCCGAACACCTCCGCCACGCGCATCGGCGACAGCGGATACCGCCCAAGGCAGAGCGCGCACAGGACACTGAGGATGACACCCGCCAACGCAAGGGACCGGATCAGGGCAGGACGGGCGGAAATGGCGGTTCCTCTCGGCAGAACGGCAAAACCCTGCCGCCGCAAAACCATAAGCCAAGCCTTCCGCCATCACCAGAACCCCGGAGAAGGGCAGGTTCGGGCATGATCAGACGTCCGGAAAGAGCGCGGAAAGTCCGTCAGAAGAATAGGTGTTTTTTGGCACCCGGTGTCAGAATATTCATCAGGAGCCATACTTGCCTTCGGAGACAATGTAACAGACTCCCGGAGGACAGCATCAATATCCCCCTCATCTCCATACAGAGTCCAGACTCTGGAATACTGCAATCCGGACTGAAATACTCCCGGATTAATGCCAGAATCTCCGGAAATCTGTGTTATTTTCATGACGGTGATTGCATTTATTTTAAGAAACACACGGTTTTGAGATAACGCAATCTTCCCTTTCAGGGCTCGGTGCCCTAGGTTGCACGCAACAGCCACCTTTTGTGGCAAATGATTTCAAACCTGCCGGGACAGTTCAAGCATGCTCAAACGGATAGCTGCCGCCGTCATTGGCCTTGGCGCAGTGGGAGGCATCGGCTTTCTTGCCTATGCCTGGTACCCCGCCATTGCCCCGATCCCGCGGCCAGCCGCATCGTCATTCTCCGCAGACGCCATCAGCCGTGGCGCCATTGTCGCGTCTGGCGGCTATTGTGCGGAATGTCATACCCGCGTGGATGGCACCCCCGGCCCCGAACTGGCCGGTGACTTCAAGATGGCCACCCCCTTCGGCAACATCTATTCGTCCAACATCACCCCGGACGAAGAATGGGGAATCGGCAACTGGTCGCTGGCCGCGTTCAAGCGCGCCATGAACAAGGGCATCGCCCGCGACGGCTCCCAGCTCTACCCGGCCTTTCCGTTCGACCATTTCACGAAGGTCAGCGATCAGGACGTGTCGGACCTGTATGCGTATCTGATGACGCAGCCCGCCGTGCACATGAAGCCGCGTGACAACACGGTTCCCTTCCCGATCAACATCCGTCTGACCGGTCAGGGCTTCTGGAAACTGCTGTTTTTCACGCCGGGCCGTTACCAGAACGACCCCAAGCATGACGCACAGTGGAACCGTGGCGCCTATCTCGCCGAAGGCAACGAGCATTGTGGCGCCTGCCATACGCCGCGTAACCTTCTTGGTGCCGAGAAGATGAGCAACATCTATGATGGTGCCGTCATCGATGGCTGGATCGCCCCGCCGCTGAACGAGCACAACCCGACGCCGGTCGTGTGGACTGAAGACGAACTGTTCCAGTATCTGCGCTTTGGCGTGGCCCCGCTGCACGGTTCCGCCGCAGGCCCGATGTCCCCCGTCCCGCATCGCTTCCTGTCCAAGATCCCCGAAGCAGACGTGCATGCGATCGCACATTATTATGCGGACGTGGACAAGGCCGCCCAGCGCAGCACTGGCGATCAGGCCGCGATTGCCCGCGCCATGCAGATGTCCGGCCGTGACCTGACGGGTCCGCAGCCGCTCGATGAAGATGCGCGCCTGTATCAGGGTGCCTGTGGCGCCTGCCATTACAACTCTGGTCCGAACCCCGTTCTGGGTCGCCCGGAGCTGGGTCTGAACAACGCGCTGTGGCTGGATGAGCCGAACAACCTCTATCAGGTCATGCTGCATGGCATCACCGCGGAGGAAGGTCAGGATCACATCTCGATGCCGAGCTTCTATTCCGGCCTGTCCGATCATGACATGGCCCGCATCGCCGCGTATCTGCGTCGCACACGCACCACGCTGCCCCCCTGGACGGATCTGGAGAAGAAGGCCGCCAGCGCGCGCGCCACGCTCGAAGCTCCGCCCATCAACGCTTCGCACTGATCCGGGCAGGACTGGGAAAACAGGACATGACCACGAAATTTGAACTCAACGGACAGCCCGTCACGGTGGATGCCCCGGCAGACACCCCCCTGCTCTGGGTCATCCGTGACGACCTGAACATGACCGGCACCAAGTTCGGCTGCGGCATCGGCGAGTGCGGTGCCTGCACCGTTCATGTCGGTGGCCGCGCCACACGCTCCTGCATCACGCCACTTTCCGCTGTCGAAGGCGCTTCGGTCACGACGATCGAAGGTCTGGACCCCGCAGGAAACCACGTCGTGCAGGTCGCCTGGCGTGACCAGCAGGTACCGCAGTGCGGCTACTGCCAGTCCGGCCAGATCATGCAGGCCGCAAGCCTCCTGAAAGACTATCCGAACCCGACGGACGACGAGATTGACGGCGTGATGGGTGGCAGTCTCTGCCGCTGCATGACCTATATCCGCATCCGCAAGGCCATCAAGGACGCTGCCTCCCGGCAGCAGGAAGGTGCCAACAATGGCTAAAATCGAACAGATTGCGAAAAAGAGCGACGCCACGCGCCTCTCCCGCCGCAACTTCCTGATGACGGCAGCGGGCTCGGGCCTAATGTTCGGTTTCGCCCGCAAGGCCGGTGCCGCCACGACCCTGCCGTCCGCCATGCCGCCGGAAGCTGCGTTCGAGCCGAACATCTGGTGCGCCATCGCGCCTGACGGTTCGATCAACGTCAACATTGTCCGCGCCGAAATGGGCCAGCACGTCGGCACCGCCCTCGCCCGCATCATCGCGGACGAGATGGATGCCGACTGGGACAAGATCAAGATCACGCAGGTCGACACCGCCCCGAAATGGGCCGGCAAGTACGTCACCGGTGGTTCCTGGTCCGTCTGGGATACCTGGGACACGTTCCGTCAGGCCGGTGCCGCAGCCCGCAGCGTGATGGTCGAGGAAGGTGCAAAGCTCCTCGGGACCACGCCGGAGCGTTGTACGGTCAGCGAAAGCGTCGTCTCCGCTGGCGGCAAAAGCATTTCCTTCGGCGACATCGTCGCCCGTGCCAAGCCGACCCGGACCTTCACGCCAGAAGAAATGGGCAAGCTGCCGCTCAAGCCGGTCACGAACCGTCGCCTGATCAGCAAGCAGGTCCCAGCGTTCGACATTCCGGACAAGACGACCGGCAAGGCGATCTACGGCATCGACGTCAAGCTCGACGGGATGCTTTATGGCCGCCCGAAAATGCCGCCGACCCGCTACGCCGCCAAGGTCATCTCCGTGGATGACAGCGCCGCGAAGAAGATCCCGGGCTATGAGCGTTATGTGGTTCTGGACGATCCCTCGGGCATCGTTCCGGGCTGGGTCGTGGCACTCGCCAAGACCTATCCGGCCGCCATCCGTGCCGCCGACGCCCTGAAGGTCCAGTGGACGCCCGGCCCGACGATCAACGTCTCCGAAGCGGACATCATCGAGCATGGTCGCAAGCTGACCGTTGATCCGAAGAACGGCACCCGCGTCTTCAACGACAAGGGCGTGGACGAGGCCCTGACCATCCACCCTGCGCAGGTCTTCGAACGCAGCTATACCTGTGCTTCGGTCGCGCATTACCAGCTTGAGCCGGTCAATGCCGTGGCCCGTCACATCGACGGCATGTGGGAAATCCACACCGGCAACCAGTGGCAGTCCCTCATTCTGCCGCAGCTCGCCAAGGCCCTTCAGGTCCCTGAAGAGCAGGTCGTCATGCGCACCTATATGCTCGGCGGTGGCTTCGGGCGTCGTCTGAACGGCGATTACTGCATCCCGGCAGCGCTCGCGTCCAAGGCTATCGGGGGCGCACCGGTCAAGCTGATCCTGACCCGCTCCGACGATATGGAACTGGACTCGATCCGCTCCCCGTCGCTCCAGACGATCAAGGTCGCGCTCGACAACGACCGCAAGAAGATCGTGGGCATGGACTATGTCGCGGTCGCGGGCTGGCCGACACAGGTCATGGCTCCCGCCTTCCTCGCCACCGGCGAAGACGGCCGGAAGTATGATCCGTTCGCCATCGCCGGCGCGGATCACTGGTACGAGACCGGCCCGACCCGCGTCCGCGCCATTAGCAACGATCTGGCCAACGCAACCTTCCGTCCCGGCTGGCTGCGTTCGGTGAGCGCAGGCTGGACCCCCTGGGCTCTGGAATGCTTCCTCGACGAGCTGGCGCATTCCACGAAGCAGGATCCGCTGGCGTTCCGTCTGTCCATGTTCACGGCTGAAGGCCGCAACGCGGGTCAGGCCCCGAACTCCGTGGGTGGCGCAAAGCGTCAGGCCGCCGTGCTCCAGCGTCTGGCCGACAAGATCGGTTACGCCAACAAGCAGCTCCCGGCCGATACGGGCATTGGCATCGCCACCAGCTTCGGTCAGGAACGCGGCATGCCGACCTGGACGGCCGGTGCGGCGCAGGTCCATGTCGATCGCAAGACGGGCGTGATCACCTGCCAGAAGCTCTGGCTCGTGCTCGATGCCGGAACCATCGTCGATCCGGGTGGCGCACTTGCCCAGACCGAAGGTGCGGCGCTGTGGGGTCTCAGCATGGCCATGTTCGAGGGCACCGAGATCGTCAACGGCACGATCAAGGACCGCAACCTCAACACCTACACCCCGTTGCGTATCCCCGATGTGCCCGACATCGACATCGAGTTCATCCAGAACACCGAAAAGCCCACGGGCCTTGGTGAGCCGGGTGTCACGGTCGTCGCCCCCGCCATTGGCAACGCGCTGTTCAATGCCGTTGGCGTCCGCCTGCGTCACATGCCGATGCGTCCCGCAGACGTCCGCCGCGAACTGAAGCAGCACACCAGCTGAAGTAGCCCGCCTGTCAGGAAAAAGGCCGTAGTTCCCTCCGGGACTGCGGCCTTTTTCATACCCTGACCGTTACTGCTCCTGCACGAACGTGACGTGCTCCTTGTGGAAATAATTCAGCACGGCCATCCCCCACCAGGGGGCCTGCGCGCGATCAAAACTGCCGGTCGGAAAGGCGATTCCGTTCGTGATGCGCCCCGGAGGCGGCATCCGAAGGGTCATGCTTGGCGCAGACGATCTGCCCTCTTCCCAGCTTGTGCCCTGCGCTCCCAGAACCCTTCCCCACAGCGCCATGTCATGATGAAGGGCCGGAAGACGCCCCACAAGCAGCAGAGATAGAGCCAGACTCATCGCCGCGAACCGGACACGCTCCTGCCGCGCGGCCCCAAACCCCTGCCCAAGCACCAGAACGACAAACAGGTACTGCGCCGCACGGAAATTCATATGTCTTTCACAACAGAGAAAGCCGAATTCGTAACAGGACAGCACGATGGTTCCATAAGCGGAGGCCAGCAGTGCCAGGCTCCAGAGCCACGCCTGCGGAGACGGGAACCGCCCCGCACCAACCCTGACCAGAGCAACCAGCAGCAGCAGCTTGGCGGGCACCCCGATCCACAAAGGCATATCCGGCACGGAAACAAGCTCGCGCAGAAACAGTGGCACCGCATGAACGATGCAGGCGATCCAGTGCCCACCCAGCCCACTTGAAGAATCCAGAACATCGCCACGACTTCCAAGGCGGTGCGTCGCTCCCGTGTAAAGAACGAACAGGGACGCCAGTAACGGCAGAACCATGACCAGCGCCATCCGGGGACGGCGCCTGACATGAAAAACCATCATGCACAGGGAAAAGGCCGCAACCGTCAGCGCCCCGGCTTCCTGACTCCAGGCGGCGATGACGAGGACACAAGCCACCGTCCAGGGGCGGTCGGTCATTTCCTGCCGGCACAGAAGACTCATGGCCCCCAGAGCAGCCCAGCACGGCACATAGCTCGCGGCCGCCATCGGCCAGTAAAACATCTGGGCCTGCCCGGCGAGAAGGAGGGACATCGCCAGAACCGCCACAGCCACAAGCAGCGGGGAAGACTGCCGCGCCGTCCGGGCTGCCCAGTAAAGGGCAAGCAGACCACTTCCCCACAACAGGAGCAGGAACGGCGCCACAAGGGGCGTGCCCAGCCAGTCCACCACACGCAGATACAGGACCCCCAGAACCTCGCCGACCGGCCGGGGGCTCCAGCTCAGGATCCGGGTTGTGGCAACATGAAACCCCGTGGCACGAATGGCCTCTCCAATGGCATATTCGTCTCCCTGCCACCGCCCTTCAGGCGTCAGGACGCCATAGAGCACAAGTGTCAGTCCGCACAGAACGCTGACCAGTCCCGGCAGAAAAAACGGACGCCAGACCATCCGGAACCATGCTGAAGACATATGAGTAAGGTCCTGTTCCGTCTCGTTTTCCGCAGGCCTGCGAACATCCCGGACCCGACCGTCCCGTTAGGATATTTCAGGCAAATGACGTCATATCCTAGCCCGTCATCCTGCCGCCGCAAGACGGTTCCCCCGGCCGCAGACAGGATGGGTCTTGCCAAGCCCCCCAAAAGTCGTGAGACACTGATCCGTTCAGGAACCAGCAGGGGCCGGAACGACGATGCCCCGCCGGGAAAAGGACGAACTGTGAGCTGGTTTTACGAAGACCATGGCACCCGCAAGGGGCCGGTATCCGCAGACGGCATGAAAGCGCTGGTCACGGAAGGCATCATCGGACACGCCACATTGTGCTGGACCGAGAGCTTTGGTGGCGAATGGCACCCTGCCGGAAGCTGCGTCTTCTGGCCGCCCCAGCCCGAAGGGGTTCCTCCTGCCCTCCCCGCCAGCCTGATCTCGAACCGCTGGCTGTGGCTCAGCCTGATCGGCCCGTTCTTCGGCAGCATGGCGGTCGGAATCCTTCAGAGCGCTGGGCTGATCCCGGATACCGTCAACAATTTCGGCTCCATGATCGCAAGCATCGGTATTTTCTACTGCGCGCTGATCATGGATCGTCGCAGCCTGCTGGCGGCAGGATTCCGCCCCGGCACGATCCTGTGGATCCTGCTGCCCCCGCTCTATTTCTGGCGTCGCATCCGGATTGTGGGACAAGGCATGCTGCTCTTCTTCCTGTCGGTGCTGGTGTTCCTGTGCGAGTTCGTTCCCGCGCTCACCAATGGCTGGCACGTCATGCCCGGCGAAGGCCTCTCAAACTATGTTTCCCGCCGCTACTACGAGCTGTAAGCGCCCTCAGCAGTACCGGCGATAGAACGCCTCGACCTTGCTGGCTGCCGCCGCGATCCTGTAGCGCGACATATCCCACTTCCGCGGCGCAGCGGCTTCCAGACGTTGCAGTCCCGCCGTAAGCGCCGCCAGACAGCCCGGCGCCAGCAGACTTTCCGGCGCATCGGCCAGAATATCCGTCACGCCCCCGGCCGCCGTCGCGCAAACCGGCAGCCCGGCCTCCATGGCCTCCAGCAGAACCAGCCCGAACGGCTCATGGCGGGATGGGACGATGAATGCGTCGAACGCCGCCAGAAGATCGGGCATGTCGGTGCGGTACCCGGTGAAGATGATGTCCGGATGCCCCTGCGCCGCCTGCTGCAAAGCCGCACGTTCCGGCCCGTCTCCGACCAGAACGAGACGGGTTCCGGGTTGGAGATCCGCCTGTTTCCAGGCCTGGATCAGCAGCGCGAAGTTCTTTTCCTCCACCATCCGGCCCGCCGCCCCGATCACGACCCCGCCCGCAGGAATATTCCATTCCCGCCGCATCCGTGCCCGCAGACCCGCACGATCGTCGCAACTGGAACGGGGCGGTACGGTCCAGTTGGGAATAAGGGCCGAAGTCTCGCGCTGTTTGTCGGGCAACATATCGCGCTGCCAGGAGGCAATGCACACCAGACCGTCATGCGTGCCATAACTGCGACCGCGATAGCAGGTATGCAGCGTCGCAACGACCGGAATGGAACCCGCCAGCCCTGCCAGACGCAGCCAGCTCGCGCGGGCCGATGCACGGCCGAGATGTGTGTGCGCAATGTCATGACGGCCGCTGCGCAGTTCCAAGGCCAGCGCGGGAAGATACCCCGCGGCCCCGGCCCGGATGACCTTCACTTCGGGACAGAGAAACCCGCTGATATCCCCACCCGTCAGCGGATCGACCGTATTGCGGTCCAGCAGCAGCGTGACATCATGGTTCTGCGCCTGAATGGCGGAGAGTTCCGCAAGGTGACGCTCCGTTCCCGCGAATTCCCGGGTTGAGAGGCAATGCAGAATTCTCAGTCGGGAAGTCACGCGCTTTTTCCTTGATGGGCGTGGCGAGGAAACTGGACGTCAGGAGTTGATCCGGCCCCCGGCGCCCCAGACGCCTTCGATGACGGGACCGCTGCGGGTAGACATACGCTGATAGGGAGGACGTGGCTGGCAGGCAACGAGGTAGAGCCCGACGGTGAACAGAAGCTGTGACATCGTGGTCATCTGCGTCACGAGCCAGATGAAGCCCGGCGCGCCCAGTCCCCGGAAAAGCTGGTAGGCCAGAAACGCCAGAGACAGCAGGCGCATGGCCCGCAGCAGCGGACGCAGCGGATTGAGCATTCCCGGCCGCACCATAGGCGCCGAACGCTTCATGCCGAGGAAGAACGCCAGACTGATGCACCAGATCAGCGCACTGTCGATCATGTTGCCCAGACTGGCCCCGAAAAGCAGCATCGGCAGCACAAGGGAGACCCCGTCCAGCATCAGCGCGCCGAGCTGACAGCTCAGGCCAAGGTGAAGCGCCGTCAGGCGCGCGGGAAGACGGTCCGCCACAGGCTGGAAAAGCCGGTCAAGCAGCCAGTCATCCACACGGGCAATGCGTTCAGGTAAAGTCATCACACACACTTTACCCGCCCTCGCGCGCGCCTGCACATAATTTTTTCTTCATCCAACCTTCAGATACAGCCAGACAGACACAGGATACACATGCTGGACAGAAACCGGCCCACCCGCTTTACTCTTTTGTGAAGATACGTTTCTCCTCTGGAAAGTTCTGAGCCCATGTCCGCACTCTCCCGTCTGTCCCGCCTGTCCCTGATGGCAGCCACCATGCTGGCGTCTCCGGTGCTTGGGGCAGCCCAGGCCAAACCTGCGGCAGCCCCCGCCCCGACTGCAGCCACGGCAAGCGCCGCACCGGCGACGGTGACGCGGGCAACTTTGCCCAACGGCCTGCGCGTCATCGTGGTGCGTGATACGCTCGCCCCGGTCGTGCAGACCATGCTGAACTACGAGACGGGCTCGGTGAACGCGCCCAAAGGCTTTCCCGGCACGGCGCACGCGCTCGAACACATGATGTTCAATGGCTCGCAGACCCTGACGCGCGACCAGCTCTCCACCATCAGCGCACAGCTCGGCAACAACGATAATGCGGACACCACGTCGGACGTCACGCAGTATTATTTCAAGGCCCCTGCCAGCGATCTCGACGTGCTGCTGCGCATTGAAGCCGGACGTATGCGCGGGCTGAACATCACCGACGCCGAATGGGCTCATGAAAAAGGCGCGATCGAGCAGGAAGTCTCGCGCGATCTCTCCAGCCCGATCTACCGCTACCTCTCGCAGATCCGCGCGGCCCTTTATGCCGGAACGCCTTACGAGCAGGACGCTCTCGGCACCCGCCCCTCCTTCGACGCGACGACCGCACCACTGCTGAAGAAATTCTATGAGTCCTGGTACGCGCCCAACAATGCCGTGCTGGTCATCACCGGTGACGTGGACCCGCAGGACACGCTGAAGAAGGTTCAGGCCGCTTTCGGCAATATCCCGGCTTCGACACTGCCCGCACGCGGCACCGTCTCCCCCACCCCGGCCAAGGCCCAGAGCATCGCGCTCGACACCGACCTGCCGATCGGCCTCGTGACCACGGCCTGGCGCATGCCGGGACAGCGCGATCCCGATTATGCCGCAACCACCCTGCTCGCCGACGCCATCAGCAGCCAGCGCGCCGCCCTGTTCGACCTCGTGCCGTCGGGCAAAGCGCTCGATACCGGCTTCATGTATGACCCCGACGCACAGGCCGGTCTGGGCGTAGTCTATGCTGGCTTCCCCAAGGGCGCGAACCCGGACGCCCTGCGGACCAGCGTTGCCGCGATCATGGAGAATTTCCGCACCCACGGCATCCCGGCCGAGCTGATCGAAGCCGCCCGCCGCAAGGAAATCGCCGCGCTCGAGTTCAACGCCAACAGCATTTCCGGCCTCGCCGAAAGCTGGTCGCAGGCCGTCGCCATCCAGCACCTGAACGACCCGCAGGACATGCTCGCCGCTTTCCGCAACGTCAACAAGGAGCAGGTTGACGCGCTGGCGAAGAAGCTGCTTGATCCCGCCCATGCCATCAGCGCGACCCTGACGCCGAGCCCCTCGGGCAAGCCTCTCGGCCAGAAGGGCTTTGGCGGCGCTGAATCCTTCAACACACCGCCGTCCGGCAAGGTCGCACTGCCGGACTGGGCCCAGCAGGCCCTCGCCCGCCTGACGATCCCGGCCGCCGCCCCACTCCCCGCTGCCTACACGCTGTCCAATGGTCTGCACCTTCTCGTCCAGCCCGAGCATGTCAGCCATACGATCGAACTGGTCGGCCGTATCCGCCAGAATGCGGACCTCGAACAGCCTGCCGGTCAGGAAGGCGTGGCAGAAATTACCGAACAGATGTTCCTCTACGGCAGCAAGACGCATGACCGTCTGGCCCTCGCCCGTGCGCTCGACGATCTCTCGGCAGATGAGGGCGCAGGACCGTCCTTCTCGCTGAGCACCCTGACGCCGAACTTTGAAAAAGGCCTCGCCCTGCTGGCAGATCACGAACTGAACCCGGCCTTCCCGGAAAAGGCGTTCCGCGTCACCCAGATGCAGGCCGCGCAGGCACAGGCTGGCGAACTCCAGTCCCCCGGCTACCGCTTCGGTCGCGCGACCCGCAAGGCGCTGGTCCCGGCACAGGATCCCACCCTGCGTGAAGCGACGCCCGCCACGATCGCCAAGCTGACCCTCGCGGACGTGCAGGCCTATTACGCCCATGCCTATCGCCCGGACCTGACCACCATCGTCATCGTCGGCGATATCAGCCCCGAAGCTGCGAAAGCGGATGTGGAAAAGGCGTTCGGCATCTGGAAGGCCGTAGGGCCAAAACCTGTCGTCGATCTGCCCGATGTTCCGCTCAGCCGCATGTCACAGGCCGTAGTCGCCGATCCGGGCCGCTCGCAGGATGAGGTCAAGCTCGTCGAGACCATCGGCATGAAGGTGACGGACCCCGACCGTCATGCACTCGCCGTGGGCAACACGATCCTGGGCGACGGCTTCTCCTCGCGCCTGATGCAGGACCTGCGCGTGAAGACGGGTTATGTCTATGGCGCAGGCAGCGGGTTTACCTATTCCCGCACCCGCAGCGGCTTCGGCATCACCTTCGGCGCCGATCCGGACAAGGTCGGCAAGGCCCGCGCCCTCGCCGTCAAGGATGTCGAGGACATGCGCAGCACCCCCGTCTCGCAGGAGAGCCTCGACCTCGCCAAGGCCTCGCTTCTGCGCAGCCAGCCCATGTCCCGCGCCAGTTTCGGCGCGCTGGCCGGAAGCTACCTGTCCCTGATCGCGCTGGACCTCCCGCTCGACAGTCCGGCTCAGGCCGCACAGGCCATCTACGACATGACCCCGCAGCAGGTGCAGGCCGCCTTCCGCAAATGGGTCCGCCCGACGGACCTCGCCCAGATCGTCATGGGCCCACAGCCCAACTGATCCGGTCTGGAACGACAAAACAGGAAAAGGCCGCGGTACCATGCCGCGGCCTTTTTCATGTCTGTCCGAGACGAAGCGGACAAAAAAAAGCCGGAGACATGCTCCGGCTTTTTTTGCAGGTTCAGTCCTGACGGATGTCAGCCAATCAGGCCTTCATCCTTGAGAATCCGCAGCGCCTGCTCGATGCGGTGCTTGTAGAGATGCTCGGCCATGGTCCGCGCCTGGGCCTTGCGGGCCATTTCCACACGCAGCTCATTGTTGTCGAGATAGGTCTTGATCAGACGCTCGAAATCCACGCGGTTGGAGAAGACCGGGATCTCATCCGCTGAATAATAGCGGCGGATTTCATGTGTATCCTCATGGAACACCTGAAACGCACCGGCGAGTGCCGCCTCGAACGTCCGGGGGCCCGGCGTGGAGGGTGCGACGACGAAGCGCTTGTTCTCGAAGCTCAGGGAGCGTCCGAGATTCAGCACCAGCTTGGAGCGGCGATACAGTTCGACGAGCTGCGACTTCTCGATCCGGGCGTCGGAGAACCCGATCCCCAGTTCGCCCCAGCCCGGCCCGACGATCTTGATGTTCAGATCGCGCAGGGCCGGGAGGAGATTGCGCAGGATATCCTTGCGGTTGGTAAACGCAACGCCACAGAACAGGACGTCGATCGTCTTTTCCGAATCCGCTTCGATCTCGCCGTAATGGAGCTTCGGGCTGGCCGCCAGCGGCAGATGGAACACCCGCTCGCGCTGGTAGAAATTATGCCCCCAGCGATCACAGGAGAAGATCACGTCGAAATCATCGGCGATGCGGTAATTCGCATCCTGCTCGTAGGGATCTTCCGTCGCCCAGAAGACCGTCACCGCGCCGATCTTCTTCGCCTCCCGGCAGACCTCACCGAAATAGGTGCTTTCCGGAAGATAGGAGCCGATGGCGAAGACGATCGTCGGCTTGAGGATCCGGATGGAGCTTGCGGCGGCCGAAATATGGACGGCCGTGACATTGTCCTCGCCAAAGCAGTCGCCCCAGCCATCCATGATGGACTCACGGATCTGGGCGTTGGCCTGGCTTTCATACCGGCCCCCACTGCAGACGAGAACACGCCCCGTCAGGGTTTCCATCCCGCTGGCCGTTTCGCTGGCGCCTGCGGCTTCGACGATCGTTTCATTCACTGCGTCCATAACCTTCCCTGCTCTCCCCAAACTTTTCAAACCGGAGTTTCCCGGCACGTCACGCAATGCAGCCCTGAACAATCTCTGACAGCGCCTGTCGGAAATGGACCGGAGAACAGTCCCGCTCGACAGCGGCAAGCCCGCCAGCCCTCAGAGTCTCCCACAGTTCCGCGTCCTGATAAAGCCGCTGCACCGCAGCAGCAAACGCTTCGGCATCATCCGCCGGAGCCGCCAGAATCTCGGCCCCGTTCTCCCAGCCAAGTTCGTCCTGAAGCAGCGTCGTCACGACCTGTGGCAGACCATATGAGGCCGCTTCATGAACCTTGAAGGGAATCCCCCCAGCAAACCGCGTCGGCGCCACGAAGATCCGGTGACGATCAAACAGTTCCCGCGGATCGCGCACCGGCCCTACGATCTCCACCCGGCTGTTCGTCGAGAACACCGACATATCCACATCCGGCCCCACAAAACCCGCGATCGTGAAATGGACATCCGGCGGCAGAAGCCTGTCCAGAATCGGCAGAACACTGTCCACGAACCAGACCAGACTGTCATGGTTGGGAGCGCCCTCGTCATGGATCGCGCCGAAGAAGAGGATGTTATGCCGGCTTTCAAACGAGGCCGGCGTCGGCTGGATGGACAGCTCATGCCCGAGAACGGAGACATTCTCAAAACCCGCGCGGCGCACCAGATCTGCATCATGGGCAGTCACCGCGATGATCTGCTGGCAGAACCGGGCGCAGTCCAGTTCCTGCTGAAGCATTTCATCGAAGCTGATATCCGGCTCCGGCAGATTCAGAACCCGGATGCGCTCCAGCGTGCGCGGCGTGGCGATCACTTCCGTATCGAGGATCGGAGGCGCTGCCGGAAGATAGCGGCTCGATTCATTGAGCAGGGGCAGGAGGCGCGCCATGTTGTGCGTGCGGCCAATCCAGACCAGATCGTAGTATCCGACCCGCTCCTGAATGAAATCGGCGAAGCTGGACAGGTCCCGATCGACGATCAGCTCCACCGTTTCCGGGAAGTCTCCGAACAGATCAATGGCCGTCTGATCCTTGGGCAGGACCGGAAAAACCGTGACCTGATAACCCAGGGCCGTCATCTCACGGATGATGTCGTTGGACCGGACATAGCCGGATCCCAGACGTCGCAGGGGCAGACGATCCTCGATGAAAAGGATCCGCTTGCGCTGACTGACCCGGTGTTCGCGCGCCAGCACGGCATTGCGGATATGGGCTGGCTGCTGATGGCGCAGGAAATCCTGCTGCAGGCGGGAGAATGTCTTGAGATTGCCCCGGATCAGGGCATGGGAGCCCGCCGCCCCGGAGCTTCCGAACTCCAGATGTTCGATCGCCACGCCCGGATCATAGACAATGCGCATCCCTGACTTGAGAATCCGCACGCACAGATCCGCATCCTCGAAATAGGCTGGCATGTAACTGGCATCATATCCGCCCAGACGGCGCACCAGCGTGGTGCGGGCCATCAGGAAGGCTGCGGAACAGTAATCCACGTCCCGGACGAAATTGGCCGTGGTCACGTTCGGATCATCTTCGCGGAGATAGCCATAGGTGGCGCCATCACGCCAGATGATCGAACCCGCTTCCTGAAGGCGCATATTCGTGCGGATCAGCTTGCCGCCAACCGCCCCGATATCCGCTTCAGAGCGCAGACGTTTCAGAGCATTGACGATGGCATCGGGATACAGGCGGATATCGTTGTTCAGATACAGAACGAACGGTGCTTCCGCCTTCTCCAGTGCGAGATTACAGCCCTGAAGATAGCCGATATTGTGCCGGTAACGCAGGATCGTGGCGCCGCGCACCATCTGCCCGATATGACGGGTCTGATCGTGGGAGCCCGAGTCCACCAGAATGAGCTGGATGGCCCCGGCATAATTGGCCCGCAGCGAGGCCAGGGCCTGCGCTGTCAGCGCGACCCGGTCATAGACGACCATCAGCACGCTGATTTCCGGAGCGCCGTGAACAGTGAAGTCCAGCGGGTGGCGGACCAGCGATGGCAGGAGGGCCTCGGCTTCACGCTCGAAAATCAGCCGGGAGTGTTCCTCGGGAATTTCGGAAACGGCCGCGAGTGCCGCCATGCGCCCCTCACCCAGCCCTGTGCGTCCGGCGACAAGATGGGCGAACGCGCTGTCATACAGGCGATTGCGCACGTCATTGCGCACCTGCGACTGCGCCATATGGGCCGCCAGATCCACGTTTTCCTGCGGCGTGCGCCCTTCATGCGCGCCGTAACCGACGAAATGATCGTAGCCGTTGCGGAAATACCCGTGTTCCAGCGAAGGCACCATGTCCGGGTGCGCCTGCCGGTAGAAATCTTCGGAGAAGAACTCCTGAGGATCGAAAAGACGTGGTGTATCGTTGGTAAGATAATGATGCAGGGCGCTTGAATACTGGCCCGCAGCGATTTCCTTGCGAACCTCGGGATAGCGCGTCAGGTACCAGACGGGATCGAAATACCACGAGACGCGCCCGGCATCGGCAACATGGGCCGGAAGCCCGAGCCATGAGCCAAACAGCCCGATCCTGCTGTCGAAACAGTCGGGAAATGTCAGTGCAAGCTCGCGGCAGAGTTCATCATCGAAGAAATGATGCCCCCGGTAATAATGGCTTTCACCGATTTCAAGATAATGGTCGTAGCCGTTGCGAAAACCATTCTCGCTCAGATAACGCTGCGTCAGTTCCGGATAACGGCGACGATAGCCCGGCTCGTCAAACAGCCAGTGCGGAGAGTGGGTCTTGTATCCGGTCGCGGTATAATGCTCGAAACCCGACGCCCATTCCTCCCGGATCAGACCCTGACGCACATCCTTGTGCGCGTCGCGATACCAGATTTCGTCGAAATACCGGTTTGGAGAATGCCCATAACGCTGCCCGGTCTGAAGATAGAACGTGTACGGATCGTCCTGCCCTTCTTCCCGCATCCAGTCCCGCACTTCGGGATAGCGCAGCAGATACCACTGCGTATCAAAGCGGGACCACCGGGGGTCCCGCGTCTCTGATAACGGGGCTGAAGCATGTTCAGACATCAGGGCAAGCCTCCCGCTCGCAGGTCAGGAAAGGACTTTTCCGGCGAGCAGGCGTTCCCCGCGTTCGACGTTTTCGGTGTGCAGATCGACATAATCCGTCGAGAGGATCGCACCGTTGTCGAATGTCACGGCAATATTCGTCATCCGCGACCCGTAAACATCTCCCACGACATTCACAAGAATGAAGCGATAAACGCCATCGAGCGGACGGGCATAGCCTTCGCGCGGCATGAACACGCCGCTGAACCCGGCGCAGAGTGGCGCATCGCGATAGGCCGTCCCGACATCGGCGCGGATCACACGCTCGAGCGCGAAGAACACGATCTCATCACGGCTTTCCGAAACAAGCCCCCCATAAATCTGGCCCGCGCGGGAAAGATTGCGAAGGAACATCCAGCCCCGGACCGCCAGAGAGCCTTCCGGATCCAGCACGGCCGGAGGATCGCCCGCCAGCCCGGTGAAATCATCGATGGAATAATCCAGCGCCCCGGCTGTGTAGGGATGCATCTGGTGCTTACCCACGCCTGCGAGCTTCACACCGCGCATCAGACCGTCGCTGTGAGACACACGCACGAAATCGGAGAGGATAAGATCGTTGGAGGGAGCGGAACGGATGATCTCGCGGATCTGGCCACCTTCGACCTCGATCTGCATGGACGTCAACTGGAACGCGCCCTGACCGTTAACCACATTGATCAGACCAACCCGGAAGCGTCCCTCACACCATTTTCCACGCAGGGCGACCTTGCCGGAGAAACCGGCGCGGCGGGGTGCATTGACGAACAGTTCCGCAATATCTGCCCGGATTTCGCGCTGGCATTCCAGGAAGATCATGGTGCTGTCGGGATCTTCCCCCAGCAGGACCGTGAAGATCTGCCCTGCTGAACTGGTTCCGGGAAGGATCATCCAGCCGCGGATATGGAATTCCGGAGCCCCCAGGAACGGCTTTTCATCAGTATTTGAAAAGATATGGTGGCAGATGTCATCAATATAACATTCAGCACCCTGCACCGAGACCCAGTCCGAAACAGGGACCGGCATTTCAACGGCCAGGTCACGCACGGTCGGCGGATCGAAAATGTGACGCGGGGGTGCCTGATGACGCCAGGTCGGATGCGCCAGAAGATGAACCTGTCCGGCATCCAGACGCAGTTCCGACACACCCATTTCACGACGGGGCGCCGTCTCATGATAGAGTGTCAGCAGTTCGTCGGCATAATCGCGGGCGTGGGTCCAGAGCGCAGGCGTGATGTTCTGCATGATCTGGCGGCGCAGCGGCTCGGAGGAGCGCAGCAGTTCCAGACGTTCGAGCACCATGCTCGGCCGGCTGATGGGAACCTTGAAGCCATTCACGCCGTCTTCAACACGGTCCCCCAGAGCGCCGACATCGGTGACGATGGGAATAAGGCCATTCTGCCAGGCTTCGGACAGCGAGATGCAGTAGGTCTCGGGCCAGATCGACAGGTTCAGCGCGACATCCGCAACCTTCAGCGCCTCGATGTCCCCCATGTCGTAACGGCCGTAAATCTTGACATGCGGGCGCGGCACCGAGGTCAGCACAGCCTCGTATTCCGGATGCACATAGCCGAAAATATGGAAAACGAAATGATCCGGATGGGCAATGTCGATCAGGTTCAGGATCGTATCGGCGCCCTTGGTCCGCAGAAAATTTCCGACAATGGCGACGCCAAGGGGGCGGTCGCCCAAAGGCTCGTAGGGCTTTATCAGAACCGGCACGGTATTGTCCGGGCTGGGAATGCCCATCACGAGGCTGCGCTTGGTGTCGAGAACCGGGTAGATTTCGTGCGTCAGGTTGCGGGAATGAACGGTCCCGAACAGGATGGCATCGACGGAGTGCAGCATCTTGGCCACGAAGGCGCGACGGGTCTGTTCGCCGCCGTGATCCACGTTTTCAGACGCCTTGAGCGTAATGTCAGCCGCCAGAACGGAGCGGACTTCATCCTCGACGTAGCGCAGTTCGTGGTTCAGCAGGTTGTAGCGGGCGGACACCAGCCAGAAATCATGAGCGGAAAAGATCACGCCCGCGCCATTGGCTTTAGCGATGATCGGCAGCGAAAGGGCGTGATGTCCCAGATGCTGGAAATGGACGAGATCAATGTTGTACTGGCTTATGACGCTGGAAAAGGCCATTTCTTCCGGCGAGTCACACATGGCGTCCTGCCAGCCCACTTCCGGCACGTCGAAACGCTCCAGTTCGTGACCATTGGCCGTGGTAAGACGGCAGAAACCGCCCCGACGCAACCAGTAAAAATACTCCACATCACGCGAAAGAAGCGTGCAGAGCCCCTGCTGATAGACTTCAACGCCACCCCAGGCCTGTTCGTGAATGGTGGAATGCGTGCACATCAGCACCCGCAGACGCCGACGACGCTTCAGGGGAACGAGCGCCTGTGTGCGGCGTCCGAAATCAGCGCCGGTAATGTCGCGCATCTTCTCGAGGCGATGCTCGTACAGATGGTGCGACACGACGGATTTCTGCGCGGCCAGCGCGGCATTACGACGCGTGTCCTTTTCCTTGAGCAGACTCGCAATGGCATCCACGACCTGATTGGCGTCGCGCGCCAGGGCAATGCCGTTTACGGTCTCGAAATGCTCGGCGCCCATGCTTTCCGGAGCTTCCACGACCTGCGCGGCACCCGCCAGAGCCAGCTCGAAGAAGCGCGGCCCCGGAGCAGTCGCCTGGCTGACATCACCATGGCTGGCGTAGTCGCGGAACATGGTCAGGGTGACGGCACTGACATTCGCGAAATCGATGAAAGCTTCATGGCTGATCGGGCGCTGGATAGCGAGCGCGGCCAGATCTGCCGGCAACGGGGGCAGGAATTCGTTGGTCGGGCAGACGAGCTTGAGCCGGGCATCAGGAAACGCCGCAATGACCTTGCGGAGCGTATGGACCCGGTTGGGCCACATCGTTCCGGCAAAGAAAATGTCATATTCCAGATCGGCCGCCGGAAGGACGGGGCGCTCGTGAATGGAGGGGCTGGCGGCCAGCGGCAGATAATGCCCCTTGCCATGATAATACTCGGCACAGGACGGGTCATTCGTGAAGACGTAGTCGAAAAGCTCGGCATTCTCGACATTGAAGTCCCGCATGAACGGGTCTTCGAAAGTCCAGAGGATCATGGTTTTGAATGCCGGACGCACACGGCGGATCAGGGGCAGATTGATGCGCTGGGCGTCGAGGCAGATCAGCACGTCATGCTCGCCGGAAGCCGCAATACCCGCCAGGCTCATGTTGTCCGCGACAACGACCTGTTCCTTGCCGAAAAGCGTCTGGGCTGCCCGCTGTACGGCTAGCGTCAGATAAGAATTGGGATTGTGGGTATAATTCGTATTGTAAATGACCGCCATCAATCTTTTGGGCTCGGACGCCCACTCCCATATTCAATATTGGCCAGTCGTCCGGATTTCAGCGGGACATGCCCTCCGTTCACGACGTTTTCGTCTCACCGCATTTCTTTTGTAGCGGATGGCGTCGTTTAGAAAAAGCCCACCATGGAAGAATGAATTTTCGGTAAAAAAAAGGGCCGCCGAAGCGACCCTTTTCATATCCGACCGGGAGAGGAAACCCTCCCCCGGTTCACCAGAGCAGAAGCTCAGGCGTCCGTGTTACGGCGACGGATGGCGGCACCCAGGATATCACCCAGGGACGCGCCCGAGTCAGAAGACCCGTACTCGTTAATGGCCTGCTTGTCTTCCTCGACCTCACGGCCGCGGATCGTCAGAGCCAGCTTGCGCGAAGCGCGGTCGACGGAGACGACCTTGGCGTCAACCTTCTCACCGACTGCAAAACGCTCCGGACGCTGCTCAGCCTTGTCACGGGCCAGTTCGGCGCGACGGATGAAGCCCTGGAGGACGTCGTCCACCTTCACTTCGATACCGTTGCTCTGAACAGCCGTCACGACGCAGGTGACAACAGCACCCTTCTGGACGCGGGACAGGGTGTCAGCTGCCGGATCTTCCTGAAGCTGCTTGATACCGAGGGAGATACGCTCCTTCTCGGGATCCACATCGAGAACCTTGGCCTTGACGATCTGGCCCTTCTCGTAATGGGACATGGCGGTTTCGCCAGCTTCGTCCCAGGAGAGATCGGACATGTGAACCATGCCGTCGATGTCTGCGGAAAGACCAACGAACAGACCGAACTCGGTGATGTTGCGGATCTCGCCTTCGATGATCGAGCCGACCTTGTGCTCTTCCTCGAACTGCTCCCACGGGTTGCGCTGAACCTGCTTGAGGCCGAGGGAGATACGACGCTTGCCGCTGTCCACGTCCAGAACCATGACGTCGACTTCCTGCGAAGTGGCGACGATCTTGCCCGGATGGACGTTCTTCTTCGTCCAAGACATTTCGGAAACGTGCACCAGACCTTCGACGCCCGGCTCCAGCTCCACGAATGCACCGTAATCGGTGATGTTCGTGACGCGGCCCGTGAAGCGTGCACCAGCCGGATACTTGATGGCGACGTTTTCCCACGGATCAGCTTCAAGCTGCTTCATGCCGAGGGAGATACGCTGCGTGTCCGGGTTGAAGCGGATGACCTGCACGCGAACCGGCTGACCGATCTGCAGGGCTTCGGAAGGATGGTTGATGCGCTTCCAAGCGATGTCTGTGACATGCAGGAGACCGTCAACACCGCCGAGGTCAACGAACGCACCATAATCGGTGATGTTCTTGACGACGCCGTCGAGGATCATGCCTTCCTTCAGGCCCTGGATCAGCTCGGAGCGCTGTTCCGCACGGGTCTCTTCGAGAACGGCACGACGCGAGACAACGATGTTGCCACGTGCGCGGTCCATCTTCAGGATCTGGAACGGCTGCGGCTGGCCCATCAGGGGTCCGACGTCACGAACCGGACGGATGTCGACCTGGCTGCCCGGAAGGAACGCCATGGCGCCACCGAGATCAACCGTGAAGCCGCCCTTGACGCGACCATAGATCGTGCCGTTGACGCGCTGGTTGTTGCCGAATGCACGCTCCAGGGCGGTCCATGCCTCTTCGCGGCGAGCCTTCTCGCGCGACAGGACGATGGAGCCGTCACGGTCTTCGTAACGCTCGACATAAAGCTCGACAACGTCGCCCGGCTTCACGTCCGGGGCAGCGCCGGCCGGACCGAATTCCTTGAGAGACACGCGGCCTTCGCTCTTGAGACCGACATCGACGATTGCGAATTCGTCGGTCAGGCGGACAACGCGGCCGGTGACGACGGAGCCGTCAAAGCCTGTGTCGCGGCCCAGGGTCTCGTCGAGAAGGGCTGCAAAATCCTCAACGCCGTGATCGGCCGTGGGGGTCTGAGTGGCTGAAGCCATGTAGATACTATATTCCCGGACGCCCGTTCCGCTGGCGGAGCGGATGTCCACGTCTGCGCCAGATCCATGACGGACCGGACGTCTCCCCGCTGCCGATGAACGGTCAGATCGGGTTGTTGGCTGTTTGATCTGCCTGCAAGACGCAGAACAGACCATCCCCTCTCCCCTTCCGGGGCTGGCGATAGGGTGCACCAACACCCTGCAAGGGCGCGGTGTCAATAAAAAAAGGCGTTTTTCAGGTGCGGTTTGCTCAGGTCTGTTTCACGCGCGCCGCAGGGCCACGGTTTCACAGGCTTTATCAAGGACCTCGGCGGCGGAAAGCGTATCGGTCTCGATCAGCACCGCGTCGGGGGCCTGAACCAGTGGGGCAGTTTCACGCGATGAGTCGCGCTCGTCCCGCGCCATGAGCTCAGCCACCGCAGCCTCCAGCGCAGCGCCTTCCAGCGGAGTCTCTCCCTGGACCTGATGGTGGCGGCGCAGGGCGCGGGTACGGGGGGACGCCGCAATGAAAAACTTCACATCCGCATCGGGGAACACGACGGTGCCAATGTCCCGCCCATCGACGACCGCACCCGTTTCGGACGCGAAAACCCGCTGACGTTCGAGCAGCGCCGCACGAACGTCAGGCTGCGCGGCCACGAGAGAAGCCCCACGGTCAATCTCGGGAACGCGCAGATCCGTGCGGGCCAGATCGGCCTGCTGCAGGGCCTGCGCTTCGGCGGAGGCATCCCCCGCCGGGTCCAGACCGGCATTCACCATCCGGCGGGCCACGGCGCGATACAGCAGGCCGGTGTCGAGATAGGGCAGGCCCAGCTTCGCGGCGAGCGCCTTGGCGAGCGTGCCCTTACCGGCCGCGGCCGGACCATCAACGGCAATGACCAGCGGACGACCTGTCACGCCACCAGTCCTGCGCCGAGGGCGTTCATCAGGTCCACAAAACCCGGGAAACTGGTTTCGATGAAGGCGGTGTCGTCCACGCTCACGGGCTTCTGGGCAGCCAGACCGAGCACAACAGCACTCATGGCCAGACGGTGATCCATATGGGTCTGGACCGTGCCGCCGCCGAGCGGAACGCTGCGGCCCTTCACTATGAGATCGTCGCCGATCACCTCGGTTTCGGCGCCGTTCACGTTCAGGAGGGCCACCGTGGAGGCCAGACGGTCGCTTTCCTTCACGCGCAGCTCTTCCAGACCACGCAGACGGGACGCACCCTCGGCGAACGCGCAGGCCACGGCGAGAACCGGATATTCGTCAATCATGGACGGCGCGCGCTCGGGCGGAACATCCACGCCTTGGAGTTGACTGTAACGCACATGCAGATCGCCGACCGGCTCACCGCCTTCGACGCGCTCGTTCTCGATGGAGAGGCTCGCGCCCATTTCGATCAGCGTCGTGAACAGACCCGTCCGTAACGGATTGAGACCCACGCCCTCGATCCAGATATCCGAGCCCGGCACCAGCAGGGCCGCGACGATCGGGAAAGCTGCGGAGGACGGATCGCCGGGAACGATCACGTCACGGGCCGTCATGCGGACCGGGCCGGTCAGGGCGATTCGGCGTCCGCTGGCATCAAGGCGGGAGACATCCACTTCAACACCAAAATGGCGGAGCATGTTTTCCGTATGATCCCGCGTGGCAACAGGCTCTTCCACGACCGTCGTGCCATGGGCGTTCAGACCGGCCAGCAGGATGGCGGATTTGACCTGCGCGGACGCAACCGGGAGACGATATTCGATCGGCTTTGCCTCGCCCGTGCCACGGACGGCCATCGGCAGGCGTCCCCCCTCGCGGGTCAGGAATTCGGCGCCATTGGCCGCCAGAGGAGCTGTCACGCGGCGCATCGGACGTGAGCGCAGGGAGGCATCACCCGTCATGACGCTGTTGAAGGCATGGGACGACAGGATGCCGGACAGCAGGCGCGCGGCCGTGCCGGAATTGCCCATGTCCAGTACATCCGCAGGCTCGGTCAGCGCGCCCACACCGCGCCCCTCGATGATCCAGTCCGCGCCCTCACGCGTGATGGTGGCGCCGAGTGCGCGCATGGCGTCCGCCGTCCGCAACACGTCTTCGCCCTCAAGCAGGCCGGTCACATACGTGCGGCCGGAGGCGAGGGCGGCGAGCATCAGCGAGCGGTGGCTGATGGATTTGTCACCCGGAACACGGGTGCGGCCGGAAAGTCCCTTGGGGGACGCGGAGACGGTCAGGGGGCGCGAGACTTGCATGGTGATGTTCTTGCTGGGGTGTCCCGCACCTGTCAATCACCTCGTGAATCATGCGCAGGCGGCGCAGTCATGCGCCAGAAAACTGTCAGGAATCATACTGCGGGATTTGACAGGGCGCGCGCAAGCTGGCATGGCCGCGTTCCTTATTCGAGGCATTAGCAGGCTCCGCACAATGGCAAAACCCGAACTTGGTCTGAAACGGACATGCGTTGAATGCAGCGCCCGCTTCTATGACCTGAACCGCATCCCTGCGGTGTGCCCGAAATGCGGCACGACGCAGCCGGACGATTCCCGTCTCAAGCGCAGCGAAGTTCCGCTGCCCGAAGAGAAGGATCCCAAGCCCAAGGCCGCAGAGCTTGAGGACGAAGTGGATCTGGAAGTCGCCGAAGACGAGGACGACGATGATGTGATCGCTCCGGACGATGATCTGGACGACGACGACGACGATCTCAGCAATGACATCGAAGTGCCAAACGACAAGGACGACCGCGACGACCACTAAGGTTGTCACCAGGGTCCTCTGCGCTGTTTTCATGGCGGCACTGATGAGCGGCTGTTCTGATCCGGAAGGCGTTTTCGCCCCGGACAGCGCAGCCGTTCGCGCATTCAGGGCCCGGCTCGACAGCCAGCCCAGCGCAACGGCGGCGCTTCAGGCCCGCTGCCCCTCCCCGATCCGCGTGCTGCGCCTGAGCGTGGACCGGCCGGTGACGGAAGACATCCTGACATTGTTGCAGGTCAGCGAGACCCATCAGGTCACAACGCGCCATGTCCGCCTACTCTGCGGTGAAACCGTGCTGTCGGACGCCTGGAACTGGTATGTGCCCGAGCGGCTCTCCCCCGCCATGAACACCCTGCTGGAACAAACCGACACGCCATTCGGACGCGCCGTGCAGCAGACGGCTTTCCGACGCCAGAAACTTGAGACCCGATTCCCGGGCGCGGCTTCGGGAATCGTTCTGGAAAACCGCGCACTTCTGCGTCGCGGCAGTGATGACGCACCGATTTCGCTGGTTGTGGAAGACTATCTTCCGGCCGCAATCCGCCCCTGAGATTTCAGGACGCGGGCGACCAGTTCAGATGCTGGCCGCCGTCGAGTGCCAGCATCTGCCCCGTTACGGACGGCAGAGCGAACAGCGCGAGGGCGGCCTGGGCGATTTCCTCAGGCGAGGATCCGTGTTGCAGGGGTGTCCGGGCGCACATGCTGTCAAAATGCTCCTGGCTCTGACGCACAGCCGGCAGGACCGGGCCGGGACCGATCGCGTTCACCCGCACCCGTGGCGCAAGCGCGAGAGCCATGGTCTGCGTCAGGGTCCATAATCCCGTGCGGGACAGTGTGTAGCTGACGAAATGCGGGGTCAGGTTCCAGACCCGCTGGTCCAGCATGTTCAGGATCAGCCCCTCGGCCCCGTCAGGAAGCGCCTGCGCCATGGCCTGCGAGAGGACAAAGGGTGCGCGCAGATTGGTTTCCAGATGCAGGTCCCAGCTTTCGCGGGTCACGCTGCCCATCTCGTCGCGAATGAAGGCGGAGGCATTGTTGATCAGAATACCAACCGGCCCGAGCGCAGCCTCAACACGCGGCAGCAGAGCTTCGACGTCCTCTTCACGTTGCAGATCCGCCTGCAAGACGCAGCCCTTGTTGCCGATCCGCTCCAGCAGGGCCTCGGCCTCACCTGTGCTGTCCCGGCAATGAATAGCGACCGCGAATCCCTGCCCCGCCAGCATTTCCACGAGAGCCGCACCGATACGGCGCGCGCTTCCCGTGACGAGGGCGACACGCGGAACGCGCGGCGAAATCCGGAAGGACGGCACCATGGTCAGAGAGACCGGCGTGCCGTAAGAGCCGCGGCCAGCGTGCCGTCATCCAGCACGTCCAGCGCGCCGCCCATAGGCACACCATGCCCGACGCGCGTGACGGTGATCCCTGTGGGCAACAGACGCTCCTGAAGCCAGTGCGCGGTCGTCGCACCCTCGACGGTGGCGCTCAGGGCAAGGATGACTTCCCACACCCCGCCTTCCTCGATCCGCTCGAACAGCGGGCGGACATTCAGATCATCCGGTCCAAGCCCCGCCAGAGCAGACAGAGTACCCCCCAGAACCTGATAAACACCGCGATGGACGCCCGCGCGCTCCAGCGCCCAGAGATCACCCACGGTCTCGACCACGCAGATCAGACCCCGGTCCCGCCCGGCATCCGTGCAGATATGGCATGGATCGACCGTATCGAGATTGCCGCACAGGGTGCAGGTCTTCACGCTCGTAGCCGCGCGCTCCATCAGATGGGCGAGCGGCAGCATCCGGCTTTCCGGCTGACGCAGAAGAGCCAGCGCAGCCCGACGGGCCGAGCGTGGTCCCAGTCCCGGCAGGCGCGCGAGCAGGGTAATCAGCTGGTCGATGTCTCCGTGACCCATCATGGGCGGGATGTCTCCGTCAACCGGGTCAGGAAATCTGAGGACAGAAAAACCGGATCAGAACGGCAGCTTCAGACCGGCCGGGAGGTCGAGGCCGCCGGTCACGTCCCGCATGGCTTCGGAGCTTGCAGCTTCAGCCTTGGTCTTGGCGTCCGTATAGGCCGCAACGATCAGGTCCTGAAGCGTTTCGATATCGCTCGGGTCCGCCAGCTGCGGATCGATCTTCAGATCGCGCATCTCGCCCTTTCCCGTCAACTTGACCGTCACCAGACCGGCACCGGCGGAGCCTTCGACAATGAGAGAAGCCAGACTGCTCTGGGCGGCTTCCATCTTGGCCTGCATCTGGCTGGCCTGCTTCATCAGTCCGGCAAGGTTCTTCATCGGTATCGTCCTATCGGTTCAGGTTCAGATCGTCTTCATCAAGGAAATCGGCATCCAGTGGCGCGAATTCCAGATCGGGCGGCTCATCATCGGTCAGCGGCACCGTGATTTCCGGCGGCAGACCGTATTCATCAAGGGAATGATCCTGCACGTCCCCGATCTTCGCACCCGGAAAGGTTTTCAGGATGGCCAGAACCAGCGGATGCTGCTCCACCGAAGCCTGATTGAGGGCCACGACCTCGGCCCCCTGCTCATCCAGCGTCGGCTCACCCGGAGCAGTCGAGGCACTGACGCGCCACTGGCCGGGATAGACGCGGTCCAGCAGTTTCTGGAGCTGGCGTTCGATGCGGGCCAGTGGCTCCTCGGCGCGGATCTGCACGTCTGGCGGCGAGAAGCGCACGAGATGAACGGCATTGCGCAGCAGGCCATGCAGGACAGGCTCACGCTCACGCGCCACCATCGCCACCATTTCACGCCATGTGCGCGGCGGGGGCGGAAGCTCGGGTTCAGGCTCTGGTTCCGGAAGCGCTTCCGCATACCCGATGCCGGGCTCGATGATCTCGCCCCCATTGGCCACCAGCCGGACATGGGCGCGGGGCGCGGGGCCGCCAGAGGTCTCACTGACGCTGCCGGACGCGATACCGCTGACCGAGCCGGACGGACTAGGAGACGAGACGCCCCCCGTTGAGCCAGATGGACCAGCCGGAAGCGACAGATCCTGCCCCCCTTCGGTCAACTGGCGGATCAGACGGTCCGGCGTGGGCAGCAGGCTGGCATGACACAGGCGGATCAGCACCATCTCGGCGGCCTGACGGCGGTCCGGAGCGGTCTCCACTTCCTGCACACCCTTGAGCAGGACCTGCCAGGCGCGCCCCAGAACGGCATTTGACAGCCGGTCGGCCAGAAGGCCGCCACGCATGCGCTCGGCTTCCGGCAGATCCCGACCTTCCCGCAGAGACGGAATGGCCTTGAGACGCGAAATCAGGTGCAGCAGGTCCAGAAGATCCGCCAGCAGGACACCAAGATCGGCACCGCGGGCATAGGCCTGATCCGTCAGGTCCAGCGCCTCGGCAGGCTTGCCAGCCATCAGGGCGTCCAGCAGATCGAAAACCAGCCCACGATCCGCCAGACCGAGCATATCAGCCACGGCATCCGCGTCGCTGGCCCCCTGCGCGATCGCCTGATCGAGCAGCGAAAGCCCGTCACGCACGGAGCCGTCAGCCGCACGGGCAATGAGCGCAAGCGCGTCTTCGGAAAGGGTTGCCCCTTCCTTGACGGCGATATTGTGGAAATGCCCGGTCAGAAGGGATTGCGGAACGCGGCGCAGGTCGAAACGCTGGCAACGCGACAGGACCGTGACCGGAACCTTGCGCAGCTCGGTTGTGGCGAAAATGAACGTGACCTGCGGCGGCGGCTCTTCAAGCGTCTTGAGCAGCGCGTTGAAGGCGTTGCGTGAGAGCATGTGGACTTCATCGATGATGAAAACCTTCATGCGGGCCTGCATCGGGCGGAAGCGCGTGGCCTCGATGATTTCGCGCACATCGTCCACGCCCGTGCGAGAGGCGGCATCCATTTCCAGCACGTCCGGGTGACGGTCGGCGAGGATGGCGGTGCAGTTGGGGCAGACGCCACAGGGATCGGCGGTCGGGCCGCCATTGCCGTCCGGGCCAATGCAATTCAGGGCGCGGGCGATAATGCGCGCGGTTGTCGTCTTGCCCACACCACGGACGCCGGTCAGCATGAAAGCATGCGCCACACGCTTGAGCTCGAAAGCACGACGCAGGATGCGGACGAGCGAATCCTGACCGATCAGATCATCGAAAGTCTGCGGGCGGTATTTGCGGGCCAGAACGCGATAGGGCGTGGCCTCGGCAGCCGGGGGGGCAGACATTTCCGGCTTTGGCGCGTCTCCGAAGAAGCCGCCGCCATTTTCGGGCGGCAGGGGGAGTGCGTCGTTGTCATCAGTCATGGAAGTGTTGAACCCTCAGCACCGAGGATGGGACCGTCAGATAACGGTCGGGACGCTGCGTTTAACAAACCGGCGCGTCCGGTGATCTGTGTGAGGTAGGAGGCCGGACATTCAACCCGGATAAAACTCACTGCGGCTGCTTCCTTCCGGACCTGACCGGGTTGGCAAGGTATCCGTCCAAAGCCGACCTCCCGGCGCTCTCCTAACACGGAGAGAGGGGTGTCTGACAACCCCCAATCATCAGAGTGCGCCCTCATTGTTCCGCCTTACTCTCCGACAGCCGCACCGCCCATGTGCCGCGGATCGGCCGCACCATAGATCAGACCGGTCTTTGCAGCCGACAGGCTCGGGTGATCGGCAAGAATACCCTCAGCCACACCCCAGGGGCGATGCGGGGACAGGGCATAGCCTTCGGACTTCAGGGTCTGCATGGTCTCATCGGACAGCGCACCGGGTTCAAGTTCGACGGCCGACGGCTCCCACTGTTCGTGGATTCGCGGCAGGTCCACGGCCTGACGGATATCCAGCCCGTAATCGATCACGCCAAGAATGACGGAGAGCGTAATGGTCGGGATCCGCGAGCCCCCGGGGCTGCCGATCACCATCACGGTCCTGCCATCACGCGAGACGATGGACGGCGACATGGAGGACAAGGGCGTCTTGCCCGGCGCAATCGCATTCGCTTCCGAACCGACGATGCCGAACATGTTGGGCGCACCGGGCTTGGACGAAAAATCGTCCATCTCGTCATTCATCCAGATGCCAGTATGCCCGCCCATCACGCCCGCACCGAACCATCCATTAAGGGTGTAGGTCGCGGAAACGGCCATGCCATCGTGATCGAGAACGGAGAACTGTGTCGTCTCGTGCTTTTCCTGCGTGTCAGGCGCGGCCTGCGCGACCGGTGCGGGAAGCGCTTCCCCTGCCCTGAGCGTGCTGGACGCGAGAGCATGATCGGTCGGAATGCCCTGACGGATCTGATAGGCATAGGCCGGGTCGATCAGGTGTTCGACGGGATTATGCACGAAATCCGGATCGCCCAGATCACGACGGTCCGAATAGGCGTGACGCATGGCTTCGACTTCACGCTGAACAGACGGCGCGGTGTGCAGGCCAAGCGCGTGCATGTCGTAGCCGGACAGGATGTTCAGGATTTCGCAAAGCGCAACGCCGCCACCGCTCGGCGGGGGGGCCGTGTCGATCGTATAGCCGCGATAGGTGCAGCGGATCGGTTCGAGATGACGGACATGATAGGCCGTGAAATCGGCAGGCTGGAGCAGACCGCCACCCTCCGTGCTGGCGCGGATAATTTCCTTCGCGATCGGACCTTCATAGAAAGCTTTGGGGCCTTCCTTCGCAACCAGTTCAAGGGAGCTGGCCAGATCCTTCTGCACCAGACGGTCACCGGCCTGAAGCGGCGTGCCATCGGCGCGCAGATAGAACGCGCGGGCATACGGGTCCTGCTGGAAATAGCGCGTGGAGGTGTGCAGAAGGTCCGCGTCACCCTGATTCAGGATAAAGCCGTCACGGGCCAGCGCGATGGCAGGCGCCATGACCTTCTCGCGCGACAGGTGACCCCATTTCTGCAGGATGGAATCCAGACCCGCAACCGTGCCCGGAACGGCCACAGCTTTCCAGCCTTCCGTGGACAGACCCGGAATAACCTTGCCCGAGGCGTCCTGATACATCGTGGCCGTAGCCGCACCCGGAGCATGCTCACGGAAATCGATGAAGACCGTCTGGCCCGTCTTCAGTCGCAGGGTCATGAACCCGCCACCGCCGATATTGCCGGCTGCGGGATAGACCACGGCCAGAGCATACCCAACGGCCACGGCGGCATCGACGGCGTTGCCGCCCTGCGCAAGGATCTTCGCACCCGCATCAGACGCAAGATGCTGGGCCGAGACCACCATGCCGTGACGACCGGACGCCAGCATGCCGGCGCTGACATGATCCGGGCCGAAAGCCAGCGGATCATGGGCGGAACTGAGCGCCTGGGGGGCGGCATTGGCGAGCGTCGTGCTGCTGATCAGGGCCGTAGCGAGGAAAAGCGGGAACGCTCTCATGCAGTCTCTCCGTAGGGCGGCTTGGTGTAGCCTTTGGGGGACAGGGTGAAGATTTCGCAGCCATCGGCTGTCACACCGACCTGATGTTCGAACTGGGCGGACAGGGTGCGGTCGCGGGTGACGGCTGTCCAGCCATCATCAAGGATCTTCACGTCCGGACGACCGATATTCAGCATGGGCTCGATCGTGAAGACCATGCCTTCCACCAGCTTCACGCCCTCACCCGGCCTGCCGTAATGCAGGACGTTCGGCTCGGCATGGAAGTCCCGACCGATGCCATGACCGCAGAAATCCTGCACGATGGAAAAACGGTTGGCCTCCGCATACTCCTGAATGGCATGACCAATATCGCCAAGCGTATTGCCGGGACGGACCTGTGCGATACCCCGCATCAGGGCATCGTAAGTCACATCGACCAGCTTCTCGGCCTTCTTGGGCACTTTGCCCACGGCGTACATGCGTGAACTGTCGCCGTACCAGCCATCCAGAATGGAGGTGACGTCGATATTGACGATGTCACCGTTGGACAGCTTCTTGGAGCCCGGAATGCCGTGACACACGACATGGTTGATGGAGATGCAGCAGGACTTCGGATAGCCGCGATAATTCAGCGGAGCGGGCGTGGCGCCATGGGCGATCGTGAAGTCATGGATCAGCTGGTTAAGCTCTTCCGTGGTTACGCCGGGCTGCACATGGGGGGTGATCATGTCCAGCGCTTCCGCCGTCAGACGGCCAACGCGATGCAGATGTTTGAAATCGTCCTGATCGTAGAGAACGATGCCCCGTGCCTTGTCCATATCTGCTGCCCGATCCTTCAATCTTCAAAAAGCCCGGACAAAATGCGTCTGTCCGGGATGGATCGCAAGGCGGCAGGTCAGATTTTCAGGATCAGCTGTGCCGGGAACGCTTTTTGTGGGCGACGACATGACGCACACTGACCATGCGCACGGCCGCGCCATGATGGGAAATCCGGCCATAACGACGCGGAGATGTCGGGGCGTCTGCGACTTCCATGGGGCGCGATGCCGCGAGCAGAATACCATGGCGGAAGTGACCACGACGGCGGGCTGACGCCATCAGGACGCCGGACGGCGCAGCGGGATGGAGAAGCGGCTGGGGTGCCACACCCTCATCCGCAAAGCCCTTGTCCAGCAGGGCCACCATTTCCATCGAACGGCGCGTATTGCTGGGCGAGCCCATGACCACACCGATCAGACGGACATTCCCACGCTGGGCCGAGGTGATGAGGTTATGGCCCGCAAGATCGGTGTAACCGGTCTTCAGGCCATCCGCGCCTGCATAGATTTTCAGCATCGGGTCATGGTTCGGGACCATACGACGATGGAAGTAAAATGAAGGCACGTTGAAATAGTGATAATACTGCGGGAAATCCGCGATCAGATGCTGTGACAGCAGGGCCAGGTCATGGGCCGTGGTGACCTGATCGGGGTCCGGCAGGCCGGAGGCGTTGCGGAAGGTCGTGTTGGTCATGCCAAGGGCACGCGCCTGCTGTGTCATGAGCTGTGCGAAGCGGACTTCGTCACCGCCCCCCAGGAACTCACCGAGAGCACAGGCAGCGTCATTGGCGGATTTGGTGACGAGTCCCAGAATCCCCTGCTCCACTGTCAGGCGCGTGCCGGGCACGAGGCCAAGCTTGGACGGTGCCTGAATGGATGCATGGATCGAAACAGGGACCTGCTCGTCCAGCGTGATCTGATGGGCCTCAAGAGCGCGGAACGTCAGATAAAGCGTCATGAGCTTGGTCAGGGATGCCGGATAGCGCTGCAGTTCGGCATCCGTCGCCGAAAGCACAGCGCCCGTCCGGGCATCCATCACATAGCTGGAGACATGCCCGGCATATTGTGCTTTTGCCGATCCCAGACCCATGGCTGTCATGGCGCACAACAGAAAAGCTTTCTGGAACGGGAAACGCATTTGTCTGACAGCCTCTGAACGGAACATCGTCGCGGGAAGGGTTTTCGGGCTCTTGAGCCACCTGCATTGCAGGCACTCTAGGCCCATTGAAAACTTCCCGTCCACCAGCTTTGAAGGACTTTCCTTAATTTTTCGTAAGCACACGCCAAACGCGGCAGCATCATGGCAGAAGGCGCATAAAAACCTCATTTCAGAGGCGCACAGCCCTTCTCAAGATCGAAATTCGCACCATATCATACCGGTCATGTCTTCTTGTGATCTCTCCCCCTGTCCGAATGGCCCTTCCCGCGCCGCGTTTTCGCGGCTCGCATCCCGTATGGGGCCGGAGTCTCCCGACTCCATTCCGCCCCGTGGGCCGGAGGACGGGGATCAGGACCTTGAAATCGGCGTGGTCGTGCGGCCCAGAACCCGGACGCGCAAACCGTCCATGTACAAGGTCCTGATGCTCAATGACGACTACACGCCCATGGAGTTCGTGGTGCATGTTCTGGAGCGTTTCTTTGCCAAGACGCGCGATGAAGCGACGTCCATCATGCTTCAGGTTCACCAGCGCGGCGTCGGCATCTGCGGCGTGTTCACATACGAGGTGGCCGAGAGCAAGGTGACACAGGTGATGGATCTGGCGCGCCAGAACCAGCACCCCCTTCAGTGCACGATCGAGAAAGACTGATCCGTCTGACAGGCAGAAAAGCCCGGGCGCAGGATAATTTCTTGTTTCCCTCTGCGTTTCTGACTGGCGTTACACGTTACTCCGCGACAAGATACCTTTCCTACGAGAGGTCGAGAGGAGCGCCATCACATGCTGTCCCGTACGCTCGAACAGACGCTCCACCGCGCCCTGACATTCGCAGGTGACCGGCGTCACGAATATGCAACCCTCGAACATCTTCTGCTCGCGCTGACAGAAGACGACGATGCACTGACGGTCTTTAGGGCCTGCGGCATCGATCTCGACAAGCTGCGCTCCGACCTGACGGATTTCCTGGACAAGGATCTGGCGGGACTCGCGGCCGAACGTCCGACGGAACCCAAGCCGACCGCGGCCTTCCAGCGCGTGATCCAGCGTGCGGCGATTCACGTCCAGAGCACGGGTCGCGACGAAGTCACGGGCGCGAACGTGCTTGTGGCCCTGTTTGCCGAGCGCGAGAGCCACGCCGTCTATTTCCTGCAATTGCAGGACATGACGCGACTCGACGCGGTCAATTTCATCTCGCACGGCATCGCCAAGGCTCCCGACCGTGGAACCGGACGCCGTCCGGCTGCGGCGTCCAAGGACACGTCCGAGCGTGAGGAGCGCAAGGAAGCGGCCAAGGAAGGCGCGCTCGCGACCTATTGCGTCGATCTGAACGAACGTGCGCGTGAAGGACGGATCGATCCGCTTATCGGCCGCGATCAGGAAATCGAGCGCACCATCCAGATCCTGTGCCGCCGCACCAAGAACAACCCGCTTTATGTGGGCGACCCGGGCGTGGGCAAGACGGCGATTGCCGAAGGTCTGGCGAAGCGGATCGTGGAAGGCGACGTGCCGGAAGTTCTGCTGAACGGTACGATCTACTCGCTCGACATGGGCTCGCTTCTGGCGGGAACGCGGTATCGCGGCGATTTTGAAGAGCGGCTGAAGGCCGTCGTGACGGAAATGGACCAGACCCCTGGCGCCATCCTGTTCATCGACGAGATCCATACCGTGATCGGCGCGGGAGCGACGTCGGGTGGGGCAATGGATGCGTCCAACCTGCTCAAGCCTGCTCTGGCTGCGGGAACCCTGCGCTGCATCGGGTCTACGACCTACAAGGAGTTCCGCCAGCATTTCGAGAAGGACCGGGCACTCGTCCGCCGGTTCCAGAAGATCGACGTGCCGGAGCCTTCGATCGAGGACGCCATTAAGATCCTGCGCGGCCTGAAGGGCAGCTACGAGAAGCATCACAAGGTCCGCTACACCGACGAGGCCCTGCGGGGCGCCGTCGAACTGGCGGCCAAGTATGTCCATGACCGCAAGCTGCCGGACAAGGCCATCGACGTGATCGACGAAGTCGGCGCGGCGCGGATGCTCGTGCCCGAGAACAAGCGCCGCAAGACGGTGACGCTGAAGGACGTGGAAGAGGCCATCGCCAAGATTGCCCGCATCCCGCCCAAGAGCGTCTCGGCTGATGACCGCGAGACCCTGCGCCATCTGGAGCGGGATCTGCGGAACATGGTCTTCGGGCAGGACAAGGCGATCGATGCGCTGGCCGCTGCGATCAAGCTGTCCCGCGCCGGACTGCGCGAGGCGGAAAAGCCGATCGGCAACTACCTGTTCTCCGGCCCCACGGGCGTCGGCAAGACGGAAGTCGCCAAGCAGCTTGCCAGTTCGCTCGGAATCGAGCTGATCCGCTTCGACATGTCCGAGTACATGGAGCGTCATTCGATCTCCCGCCTGATCGGTGCGCCTCCGGGTTATGTCGGCTTCGATCAGGGCGGCCTGCTGACGGATGCGATCGACCAGCATCCCCATGCGGTCCTGCTGCTGGACGAGATCGAGAAGGCCCATCCGGACCTGTTCAACGTCCTGCTTCAGGTCATGGATCATGGTCGCCTGACGGATCACAACGGCAAGGTCGTTGATTTCCGCAACGTGATCCTGATCATGACCACGAATGCCGGGGCTGCGGACCTGTCCAAGGAGACGATCGGGTTCGGTCGTACCGTGCGTAGTGGTGAAGATGAGGAGGCGATCAAGCGCTTGTTCACGCCGGAATTCCGCAACCGTCTGGATGCGATCATTCCGTTCGCCAATCTCACGCCGGAAACGGTGGGCCGTGTGGTCGAGAAGTTCGTGCTTCAGCTTGAGGCCCAGCTTGCCGACCGCCATGTCACGATCGAGATCTCCTCGAGTGCCAAGGAATGGCTGGCCGAACGCGGATATGACCGCCTGTATGGTGCGCGTCCCCTCGGGCGTGTCATTCAGGAGCACATCAAGAAGCCACTGGCGGAAGAGCTGCTCTTCGGACGGCTAGCTCAGGGTGGCGCGGTGCGGATCGGTATGAAGAATGGCGCGCTCGACTTCGATATCATCGAAGGCAAGGACAGCGCCAAGGGCGAAGATGGCGCATCGAAGAAAGACGAAGCGACCAGCTGAAGCCCGGCTTCAAAAGAAAAAGGCCCGGAGAGACAACGTCTCGCCGGGCCTTTTTATTACTGGTATCGGGTGCCGTTCACGACGACATAGCCGGGCCAGCGCCATTTTCGGCTCGTGCCGTGATGCGTCCAGTCCACGCCCTGACGGCGCAGGCTGTCGTAATAGTACCGGCCCTGCACCTCGACCTGATCACCCTTGTTGACCCAGGGCCATTGCGGCGCATTCATTTCATCCAGATCGGAGACGATCCGGATGGAGACCCCCTGCCCGACCGAAACGTAGAAATAGCCGTGCCAGCCGCTGCGAGTGCGCTTGGCTCTGGGCGATATGGCCAGGACCTGTCCACACAGATGCTCGGGCAGATCGATGCGGGTGGGGCCGGACTGTTCGAGACCCTGCTGGTCCGCGAGAAACCGGGCATTATCGCAGGTCGCAGGCATGTCATGCGTGCCGGAGCCCGCGACGTTCTGGCCAAACAGGCCCTGGGCGGACGCGGCCAGTGGAAGACACAGAAACGCCGCGGCAAGCGTGGAAAGCAGACGGGATGTCATAGGGAGTTCTCCTGTCGGGGGCGGTCCGGTGTGATGCTTTGCCGCCAGCGGAAAGGAACCGGACACAAAAAAGCCCGCCCCAGACGGGAACGGGCCTTTCTGCTGGTCCGGAAAACGGATCAGGGTGCTTCGCTGGCGCCTTCACCGGCGGCAGGCTCGGCCTTGGCGGCTTCGCTGGCGACTGGGCGGGCCGATGCGCCATCCGTGATCATTTCGAGCTGACCGGTGATCTGGCCACCGTCCTCGACCTGCAGGCGACGGCACTTGACCTTGCCGATCAGACGGCCGGTGGAGCGGATCGTCAGGCTGCCATTGACGGTCAGTGTGCCGTCGATCGTGCCGGCCAGTTCCGCGTCCTCGACTTCAACCCCACCGCGGAAAACACCGCCATGCGTGACCTGAAGCTCGGTCGCCTGGATCATGCTGGACTCGACGGTCCCTTCAACGACGAGGCGCTCGGCGTCCTGAACCGAACCCTGAACGCTGATGCCGCGCCCCACGACGAGCGTACGGCGCTCGGGGCCGGTCTGGCGCGGTGCGCCTGGAACGGCGGCTGCGCCGGGGCGCGGTGCCCCTGCCGGCATCACGCCCGTCGGAGAATTGGAGGACGGCGGTGTCGGAAAAGGGGTACGACCCATGGGAGCGGGGTCCTTCTGCTGGTTGGGCTGCTGGGCAGGCTGGGGACTGGAGGGCGATCCGGATCCTGACGCGGGAGCCGTCTGGCTGGGAGCGTCCGGCCGGTTGGGGAAAATGGGCTGACCTGCGAGTTTGCTGTTCTCGGCAGGTTTGGAGTCATCTTCCGGTTTGCGTCTTCTGAACAAGGAAACCCCGCTGCGGATCTGGAAAAGAACACTCTCTGTCTGGGACGTCTTCCTGATGGTCCGTCACGGGAACGAAACCCTCAGGGCCGGTCTTTCAACAACGCTACACGCTCACCACCCGGCGGGACAAGACGCGCATTTCCATAAATGTGACGAATGGTCACGTATGAAAACGGCGCCGGATGGACCGGGAGTTGGCGTGAACCCAGAGGGGACCTATGATCGTGTTGATTTAATGGCGCACTCTGCCCGTTAAATGTTTTTTTCCGAAGTTTTCAGCGACCTGACCGGAGTTCCAATGTCTGCACCCCAGCATGACCTTCTGTGTATCGGCAATGCCATCGTCGACGTCCTCGCCCCTGTCGGGCAGGATCTGATCGACGGGCTTGGCGCTGCTGCCGGGAGCATGACCCTGATTGACGCTCCCACGGCGCATGCCATCGAAAGCCGCGTCGATATCGAAAACGTGACCGGTGGCGGTTCCGGCGCGAACACGGCCGTCGTGGCGGCCCGCATGGGCGCAAAGGTGGCCTATCTCGGCAAGGTGACGGCTGACGAAGCTGGCGACCACTTCACGCGCGACATCCGCGAACAGGGCATCACCTTCCCGTCCGAGCCGCTTCCGGCCGCCGATGGCACGCCGACGGCGCGCTGCATCGTTCTGGTGACGCCGGAAGGCCAGCGCACGATGTTCACCTATCTCGGCGCCTGCACGGAGTTCACACCCGAGGACGTGCATGAATCCGTCGTGGCTGATGCCGCCATCACCTATCTGGAAGGCTATCTGTACGACAAGCCGCAGGCTCAGGAAGCGTTCGAGCATGCAGCCCGTCTGGCCCGCAAGGCTGGCCGTCAGGTCGCCCTGACGCTGTCCGATACGTTCTGCGTGGAACGTCACCGCGCCGCCTTCCACGAGCTCGTGGCCGGTCATGTGGACATCCTGTTCGCCAACGAGGCCGAGCTTCTGGCGCTGTACGAAGTCACGGATTTCGAAGAAGCCGTCACGCAGGTCTCAGCCGAGACAAAGCTGGCCGTCATCACGCGCGGCGAGAAGGGTGCGGTCGTCATCGGCGACGGAGAGCGCCATGACGTGCCGACAACCGAAGTGCAGGTCGTGGACACCACGGGCGCGGGCGATGCGTTCGCAGCAGGCTTCCTGGCCGGTCTGAGCAAGAAGCATGACCTCGTGACCTGCGCGAAGCTGGGCAATCAGGCCGCCGGTGAAATCATCACCCGTTACGGCGCACGCCCGACCGAAGCGTTCACGCTGACGGCCTGAGCTTCACCCTGCTCTCTCGGTCAGGGCCGGTCTTACAGATCGGCCCACCCGATGCGGGTGACGCCATACCGGTCGAATGAGGCCCGCACAGCGGGGTCCAGAAGGGCCGCAAGTTCGCCCTCCTGCTCATAGCCCGGCATGAAACGCTTCATCATGGCGTCCTGTGCCGTGGCGGGATGGAAATAGATTTCGCTCGTGCCCTTGGGCAGGCGCGGAATGAGACCGCGGATACGGTCCGGCGTCATATGACCGGACCAGCGCAGACCAAAGCACCAGTCATTGGTTTTCAGCCCCGCTTTGCGGATCTGGTGTCGCAGGACGCCGATCCAGTGACGCAGGGCACGGTCTCCCAGCGTGTCATTGGCCTCAACAGGCTCCGGCGGCTCAAATGGCGAGCGCACCGCCTGCAATCCATGCTCCAGACCGGACTCGATCAGAAAGCGCCCCACGGTCGGGTGCAGATGCATGTGCTTGTGGGCGTTGGCATGATCGAGTGTCAGCCCGGTTGCAGCGAAAGCGTTGAACTGGGCCGCGATCTCGCTGCGCAGAGCAGTGCGCGCATGGGGACTGAAGAAATACTCCACGCCCAGACGCAACTGGTTGCGGCCGAACCAGCCCTGCTCATCCGTGATGGCTGGCAGATCAAGGACGGACTTGCCCTCGATCGCCACCACATGCAGCCCCACCTTCAGGTCCGGCATGGTTTTCGCACGGCGGATGGCGTCTTCGGCAGCATCGCCTGCGACCATCAGGCTGGCCGTGGACAGGATGCCGTTGCGATGGGCCTGCTCGATGGCCTCGTTGACTTCAAGGCTCATGCCGAAATCATCGGCGGACACAATGGCGCGGCGAAGGGGGCTGGATGTCATGGCACGTCTCACAAAAAAGGGGCCATGACACAGATGCCATGACCCCTGGATACTGTCTGGTCAGGCGCACGCCATTCAGGCGGCGTGACGGTCCTTGAGGAACTGGAAGAACTCAACGCCCTCGCGCAGACGGCGCTTCATCATCTGCGGGCTGCGAACCATCTCGTTGACGATCGAGGCGATCTTGGAGCCGCGGAAGTAGAACTTACGATAGAACTCTTCGACGCTTTCGAAGATTTCCGTGTGCGACAGGTGCGGATAATGCAGCGGAGCAATCTGCACACCGCTCTCATCGATCAACTCGGCTTCCGCCTCGTTCAGCCAGCCGTTTTCCGTGGCCTGCTTGTGCAGGAACGTCCCGGGATACGGGGCAGCCAGGGAGACCTGCAGGGTATGCGGGTTGATTTCCTTGGCGAACTTGATCGTCTCCTGGATGGTCTCCTTCGTCTCGCCCGGCAGGCCGACGATGAAGGTTCCGTGGATCTTGATGCCCAGCTTGTGGCAGTTGCGCGTGAATTCCTTGGCCGTCTCGACCAGCATGCCCTTCTTGATGTTGTGAAGGATCTGCTGGTTGCCGCTTTCATAACCGACCAGCAGAAGGCGCAGGCCGTTTTCCTTGAGAACCTTCAGGGTCTCATAGGGAACGTTCGCCTTGGCATTGCAGGACCATGTGACGCCAAGCTTGCCCATCTCGCGGGCGATGGCTTCGGCGCGCGGCAGATCGTCCGTGAAGGTGTCATCATCGAACATGAATTCCTGCACGTCCGGGAAGTACTGCTTGGCCAGACGCACTTCGGCCGCCACATGCTCGGGGCTGCGCGTGCGGTAGCGATGGCCACCAACCGTCTGCGGCCACAGGCAGAACGTGCAGCGCGACTTACAGCCACGGCCCGTATAGATCGAAATGTACGGGTGCTTCAGATAGCCGATGAAGTAGTCGTTGATGTTCAGATCGCGCTTGTAGACCTCCGTCACGAACGGAAGGCTGTCCATGTCCTCGATCATCGCGCGATCCTTGTTCGCGATGATCTCACCCTTCTCGTTACGCCAGGTGATGCCGTCCACTTCCGCGAGCGGCTTGCCTTCGGCAATTTCCTTGATGGTGAAGTCGAACTCGTTGCGGGCAACGAAATCGATCGGGCTGCCCTTCTCCATGCTCTCGGTCGGCTGGACGGCAACCTTGGCGCCAACCATGCCAATCATGATCTTGGGATTGGCGTCCTTGATCATCTGCGCCACGCGAACGTCGGAGGCGAAAGACGGCGTGGAGGTATGGATGATGACGAGGTCGCGGTTCTTCACGTCCTCAAGGATCGGATCCATGCCCATTCTGGCCGGCGGCGCGTCGATCAGACGCGATCCCGGCACCAGAGCAGCCGGCTGGGCCAGCCATGTCGGAAACCAGAAGGACTTGATCTCGCGCTTCGCCTGATAGCGGGAGCCAGCGCCACCATCGAAACCGTCAAAGGAAGGAGGCTGGAGAAAAAGGGTTCTCATCATGATCGGACACTCCTGTGGGTGGCGCCGGCCTGGAGCGAGGGGGCGCAGGACGCGGAATTACGTTTTCTTCGGGCGATATGGACCGTTCTGCCCCGCCATGCAACGCGTGATCCGCGCGCACTGCCCACCATAATGGCAGCAGACAGCCAGTCACGGACGAGCAGAAGCGGGATTGCGGCAGGGAGCGGGCAGTCCGTGGCGCGGTCCGTGATGCGGCTTCCGATGGCCCGCACCAGCCAGGTCAGAAGCAGCATCAGCCACGTCCACCAGGCGTTCGGACGGAACAGCACGGCCGTGACCGCCCAGAACAGGGGAAGCTGAATGGAGGACAGCCCATAGCCGACGGGAGCGACGTTTTTGACGGTCCGCCCCCAGCGCAGTTCATGGGCCAGCAGCTCGCTGAGAGAGTGCTCGCCCACGGTCGTATGGGTCAGGGTTGGTGCGATGGCGATGTTCTCGCCCCGTGCCCTGATGAGCTGACCAAGCTCGGCATCGTCAGCCACATGATCGACCAGAGCGCCAAGCCCCCCGATCTCATCAAGGGTCTGCCGACGCAGGGCCATGGTCGCGCCCAGACAGTCCTGACGTCCCAGAAAGCGGGACATCATGACGCCGGGCAGGAAATTATGATTGATCTGGCAGGCCCCGAGCTGCTGGACGAGTGTCCCGGCCGCAGGGCGACCGGCATAGAGCGTCGTGACCAGGCCGGTGCCCTGCTCTTCAAGACTCGTCACGACGTGACGCAGATAGTTGGGACTGGCGTGAATATCCGAGTCGGAAATCACGATAATGTCATGACGGGCTTCCCCGTACATGTTCATCAGGTTTCCGACCTTGCGGTTCGGACCATGCTCACGCGGATCGATCACCACGCTGACCGGAACCTGCGGATGCCGCAACCGGAGCCTTTCGATGACCGCCAAAGCCGTATCTTCGCGGTCCTGAACGCCAAAGACGATCTGGAAATCCGGGTAGTCCTGCGTGAACACGCTTTCCAGCGCGTCTTCCAGTAACGGCTCGTTCCCATGCAGTGGCTTGAGAACCGTTACGGAAGGCCATGAGCGATCCGATAGGCGCAGCGTATCTTCAGCCCGGCGCTCCGTCCGGCGAAACCGTGCAAGCAGAGTGGCACCGGCCAGAGCCTGCAGATTGCCGGCAGCAGAGACAAGGGCGCAGAAACCGGCCGCGATCGTAAGAGGTAAGGGCACGACGGTCTTCTACCCTTCCCGAACGCTTTTGGGAAAGGCTGCCGTCGTGGGACAGGGATCAGTCATGCAGGAAATGAGCTGTCTTGCTGTCCAGATGATCGGCCAGACCGCTGGCGCCCCCCTGGCTCAGAGCGCCACCAAAGTCGGCGCGCTGGGCAGCGACCTGACTGATATGGGCATTGAGCAGGACATCCGTGATCCGCCAGCCGGACGTTCCGTTCGTCATGATGTAATCGATCGGCGTGACGTCACCACCGTCCATGCCGCCGATCGTCGTATCGACGATCAGGCCACCGGTCGGACTGGGGCGGGTCTGCGGGGCAATCGTGAAGGCCGCCTGGGCTTCGGGTTTGAACGAAGACGCATAACGGGCGATCGTGAACTGCCGGAAAGATCCCAGCAGACGGGTCCGGTCAGACGGGCTCAGGCTATTGTAACGCACGCCAACCGAGCGACGCAGAATCGCTTCAAGGTCAAAGGCGCGGTCCACGGCAGGCGCAATCATCGTCGCGCGCTGCTGGGCGGTTTTCCCCGTTTTCTGGGCCGCTTTGATGGCATCATACAGGGCCGAGATGGGCGTCACGGCGGAGTTCGCATCCGCCGGCGCCGCTTCGGCAGCAGCCTGGGCCCGGGCTGTTGGGGAGAGCGCCGTCATGGCGACAGGCCCCGTCAGGAGGCAGGCAGACAGAAGGGACAGAGTCACTTTCGGGAAAAAACGGCAAATCATGATCGTGCTTTCGTCCTGTAGACAGTTCCGGGCATAGAGATCAGGTTCATGACACACTGTATCAAGTTCCCTGTATCAGGTTCTGGCATCCATAGATCCATCTGTGCTCGATTAGCCACAGCCCTGATGCGAATTATGAAGCCTGACATTGAGGCGAACACGACAATGGGTCTATAGGCAGTCAATCTAATGCTCGATGGCCCTCCATGTTTCCCGACTTTCCGAAGCCGGGACAGGGGAGACAGCCACGGGCCATCCACGATGTGCAAGGCCCCGGGCGCCCCATGGACGCACCTTCCGGTGGCTAGAACCAGAGGATTATAATGGCCGTTCCTTTGATGCAGGCTGTCCGAGTCGGACGGTACGTTGTCAAGCAGCACCTCACGGGCCGCAAGCGCTATCCGCTGGTCCTGATGCTCGAACCGCTGTTCCGCTGCAATCTGGCGTGCGCCGGTTGCGGTAAAATCGACTACCCTGCGCAGATCCTGAACCAGCGTCTCAGCCTTCAGGAATGCCTGGACGCCGATACGGAAGCCGGTGCCCCTGTCATTGCCATTGCCGGTGGTGAGCCCCTCCTGCACAAGGAAATGCCCCAGATCGTCAAAGGTTTGATCGGGCGGAAAAAATACGTTTACCTGTGCACGAACGGCCTGCTGCTGGAGAAGAAGCTCGACGATTACGAGCCCTCCCCGTTCTTCTCCTGGGACGTGCATCTTGATGGCGATCAGGTGATGCATGACGCCTCGGTGTGTCAGGACGGCGTGTTCGACCGTGCCGTAGCTGCCATCCGTCTTGCGAAATCCCGTGGCTTCCGCGTCTCGATCAACTGCACCGTCTTTGACGGGACCGTTCCTGAGCGCCTCGCAGCCTTCTTTGATGAAGTCATGGCCCTGGGCGTTGACGGCATCATGACGGCTCCGGGCTATGCCTATGAACGTGCACCGGATCAGGAGCACTTCCTGAACCGCCAGAAGACGAAGCAGCTCTTCCGTGATGTTTTCCGTCTCGGAAAAGGCAAGAAGTGGCGCTTCACGCAGTCTCCGCTGTTCCTGAACTTTCTGGCCGGCAATGAGAACTATCACTGCACGCCCTGGGGCAAGCCGCTGCGTACGGTCTTTGGCTGGCAGCGTCCGTGCTATCTGCTCGGCGAAGGCTATGCCAAGACCTTCAAGGAGCTGATGGACGATACGGCCTGGGAGCAGTACGGCACCGGCGCTTACGAGAAATGCGCTGACTGCATGGTACATTCCGGCTACGAGTCCACGGCCGTCATGGATGCTGTCGCGCGTCCCTGGCATATCGCCAAAGTGGCTCTGTTCGGACCGGAAACCGAGAAGCCGATGGTCCCGGAAATCTCGCTCGCCAACCAGCGTCCGGCCGAATACGGCTATGAAGAGCAGGTTCAGCAGCAGATGGAGCGCATCTCCACAGGAGCCAAGCCAGCCCGTGGCCCGCGCGTCCGCGTCAACGGCCGTCCGGCAGCCAACACGGTTTCGGAAGCCGCTGACGCAGCAGACTGAGGACCGTTCTCCTTCATCCGCATAAAAAAAACCGGCTCCTCGCGAGCCGGTTTTTTTTATGGAAAAAGCCTTTCCTTTATCGGGACGGAATGAAGGGCATGGCATCGGCCAATCGTCCTGTTATGATTGAACCCCTCATTATTTCGGCCGGATCATGCTGACCCCTATTCTTGTTATCTGCCTGCTCATTTTCCTCAATGCCGTGTTTGCCATGGGAGAAATGGCTCTCATCTCGGCGAAACGCCCACGGCTGGAGGTTCTGGCCAAGCAGGGAGTCCGGGGCGCCACGACTGCAATCCGTCTGGCGGAAGATCCACACAGCTTCCTGCCAACCGTTCAGGTCGGCATGACGCTGGTTTCCATCCTTGAAGGCACATTTGGCGGCAGCCAGATGGAAAGTACTGTCACGGCCTGGATTGCCAATATTCCAGCACTCCGTCCGTTTGCGGGCGAAATTTCGATCGTGCTGGTCGTGGCAATGATCACCTTCACCATGCTGGTTTTCGGTGAACTCATCCCCAAGCAGATCGCCCTGCAACAGCCCGAAGCCATCGCTTCACGGCTGGCATGGCTGCTGGTTGGCGTGGCACGCGTCGCGCAGCCGATTGTCTGGCTGCTCACCGGCACATCCTCGCTGGGGCAGCGCCAGCTGCCTGTCGCGCCGCTGACGCGTGCGGCCGTGACGGAAGAAGAACTGAAAGCCGTCCTCGCCGAAGGGGCCCGCGCAGGCGTTCTCGAAACCGATGAACAGGCGATGATCGAGCGCCTTCTGCGTCTGGCAGATCGCCCTGTCCGCGCCATCATGACCCCGCGCAACGAACTTTTCTGGATCGACAGGCATGCGGATCAGGAAACGCTGGTCCGCAAACTACGCCAGTCTTCCTACGCCCGGATCGTCGTCTGTGAAGGCGATGTCGATCATCCCGTCGGCGTTATTCTGGCCAAGGACATCATGGACCGGCTGTTGCTGAAGCTTCCGGTCTCCGTCGATGCCGTCCTGCGCGAGCCTCCGGTCATTCCGGACAGCCTCAGCGCCCAGGACATGATCGAGCGCATGCGTGGCGTCAATCTTGGTATCACCTTCGTCCTAGACGAATATGGCTCCTTCGAAGGTATCGTGACACCCTCGGACGTTTTCGAAGCCATTGTCGGTGAGGAAAAAACAGAATCGTCCTCTTCGGAGCTTCAGGCTGCTGAGGGAGAAGACGAATATGTGTTCGACGGCTTCATGCCGGCGGACGAACTGCGCTCCCGCCTCGACCTACCGGAACTGCCGGGTGCAGGGGGCTATCATACCCTCGGTGGCGTGATGCTCGCACTCCTGCGTCGTGTCCCGGCACGTGGAGACAAGGTAGCGTTCGGAGGCTGGCTGTTCGAGGTTCTGGAAATGGACCGCCGCCGGGTCGGAAGGGTCAAAGTCAGTCATCAGGTTCTCGCCGAAGACTGACCCTGGATCTCAGACCTTGCTGATAAACAGCGCGGGCCTGTCATTCACGGGGGCATAGCTGCCCTGATTGCCATAGTTCTGCGGCTGAGCCGTCATCGGAGTTGACGTAAGCAGTTCGATGACGCGCTTCTGGGCTGTAATGGCCCGTTGCAGAAGTTCGCCGTTGCGATTGCCCAGTTCCGTCATCTGCTCCAGCAGATCGCGATAGGGAAAGGCTGGGGAATCCTCCCGGATAGCGGTTTCATCGTCATCCGGACAGCAGGGGCAAAGAGCATCCCGGCGCTCATTGGCAGCCGAAAATTCCTGTTCCAGCGTTCTGGCGGCATCCTGCTTGTCTGGAAGAAGAGCCAGCGCATCCGGAATCCGCGCTTCTTCCAGTGCAGAGTTTTCCTCTTCGAGAATGGCAATCAGCCGCTGCATGGCCGGAATAATGGAAGCGCTCATTTCTGCTCCTGCATGGCCAGCATCTGACGGTCAATCGAGTCCGTCAGGCCTATTCCACCGTTGTTTTCCATCTGCTTGGCAATCTGTTCCACCAGCATGGGCCGGAACTGCTTCTCCCCTGCCCCACCGCTGAACATGTTGTCACTGTCGTCCTCAGTCGCGAACATGGGCTGCAACATCTGGTTGATGGCCATCGATTCGAAACTCTGGGCCGACTTCAATGTCTTGGCGGGATCGGCTTTCTGCCCGTGCAACGGCAATCCCACTGAACCCGTGGGGGTGGTCGAGGATACTGTCATCAACGCATCTCCAGTTCTGCCTGCAGGGCGCCATCAGCCTTGATGGCCTGCAGAATGCTGATCATGTCCCGTGGCCCTATCCCCAGCGCATTCAGGCCCGACACGAGCTCCCTGAGCGTGGTCCCACCGGGCACGACGGCAAGATGGTGGGTCTTGCCGGTATCCACCTTGACGTTCGTCCGGGGCACAACGGCGGTCTGACCGTTGGAGAATGGACCTGGCTGGGACACCTCGGGGGTTTCCGTCACCTGAACCGTCAGGTTGCCCTGCGCCACGGCCACCGTGCTGATCCGGACATCCGCTCCCATGATGATCGTCCCACTGGCTTCATCCACGATCACCTTGGCGGGGGTATCCGGCGTGACCAGTAAGTCTCCGATTCGGGAAAGCGTGGGAACAGGATCATGATTGCTCAGATCCAGCAGGACTGTGCGTGGATCCTGAACGATCGCAATCGGCCCGAAGGTCCGGTTGATGATGGCTGCGATGCGACTCGCCGTGGTAAAATCGGGATTGCGCAGGCTCAGATGCAGATTGGAGCGATGACTGAGGTCAAAAGGCACTTCCCGTTCGACAATACCGCCATTGGCAATATGTCCGCTGGTCGGCACGTTGCGGGTAATGGAAGCAGCAGCCCCCCGGGCCGAAAAAGCGTTGGTCGCCAAAGAACCCTGTGCGACGGCATACACCTCACCATCAGCGGCCATAAGAGGCGTCACAAGAAGTGTCCCGCCCGTCAGGGACGATGCGTCGCCCGCGGCCGAGACTGTGACGTCAATCCGGTTGCCCCCATGCACAAACGCTGGAAGATCGGCTGTCACCATGACAGCGGCAACGTCATGCGTCTGAAGCTGCGTTTCCTGATCGCGGATGTTCACGCCCAGCCGGTTCAGCATGGAAATGAGGGTTTCCCGGGTGAAAATCGTATTCGTCAGGCGGTCACCCGTGCCATTCAGGCCCACCACCAGACCGTACCCGATCAGTTGGTTGCTCCGGACACCTTCCATGTCCGTGATGTCCTTGATGCGCACGCTGGCCGCCAGCGTAAAGCCCGGCAGGAGAAGCAGTCCGACACAGACAAGCGCAGTCAGTCGCTGCGTCAGGCCCAAAAAGGAGAACGGGGATTGCGTAAAAAAGCGCATGAGCGGCGTGGGGTATCCTGATGCCTGCAAGACAGGTCTGGGGGTCTCAGGCGTTGAGGATGGGCGTACAGGGTAAAGAAACCCCTAACAGAGACGCAGATTTCCGCGCTTTCCGACAAACGGGCAAAGCATGTTCGGGGTTGGCGGATGCGGCTGGGGTGGCTATAAGCCGCGCGTTATCGCCTGCGGCTGTTGGAAGCGGACGTTGGCAGATCAGCCAGGGATTGGATGCGCATGATTACGCTGCCGCCGGATTATAGACCCTCCGACAATGAAGAGTTCATGAACCCGCTTCAGGTCGAGTACTTCAGGCAGAAGCTTCTGCGCTGGCGTCTGGATCTGCTGAAGGAGGCGGATGGAACCCTTGCGAGTCTCTCGGAAGGTGGAATTCATGAATCAGACATCACCGACCGCGCCAGCGTCGAAACGGACCGGGCTTTCGAGCTCCGCACCCGTGACCGGGCCCGCAAGCTGATCACCAAGATCAACATGGCCCTCGAACGCATCGACGATGGAAGCTACGGTTTCTGCGAAGAAACGGGAGAGCCAATCGGCCTGAAACGCCTTGAGGCCCGCCCGATCGCAACCCTGTCCATCGACGCGCAGGAGCGCCACGAGCGGATGGAAAAGGTCCATCGGGACGATTAAGACTTGCGCTTGGCGCGCTGACCCGTTACGAAGCGCGCCAAGGCAACGGTATGCTGCTGTAGCTCAGTGGTAGAGCACTCCCTTGGTAAGGGAGAGGTCGACAGTTCAATCCTGTCCAGCAGCACCATTTTTCCTTGTTTTTCAGAGACCTGATGGTTCCCTCGGTCTCAGATCCCCTATCATTGCAGACCGTAGCGCATGACTGTCATGGCGTGATTGCCGAAGCGGAAAGAGCCCCATGCGTCCCGCTTGAGATTGACTGTAAGAGCATCCGAAATTCATGGATAGCGATGCCCGTGCACAGCACAGGCATAAAAAAGGCCGCCTCTCCTTTTGGAGGGCGGCCTTTTTGATTTGGTGCGTCTCTCAGTCGCGGCGGTCGCGGATTTTCACATACGCAATTGCCGCGTGTTCCGCACAATAGGGCTTCCCGGACAGCGGTGTGGCGCCGCAGAAATGAAAGCCCGGTGTGCCAGGATCGCCGATGGGCCAGCAGCAGGATGGGCCGCGACGGGTCGGGCGGTCGATACCGGCCGTCGAAAAGCGGGGGGGGATGGCCGGGCGCGGCGACGGAGCGACGCGAGGTTCCGGCTTGGGGGCGACAGCAGGTTCCCGACGGGCTGCGACAGGTTCCTTGACCGCAGCAGGGACCGGGCGCGCGGCTACGGCGGGTTGAGCCACAGGCTGTATGGCTTCAGGAGCGACAGAAGGCGCTTTGCGGGCCGGAGCAGCAGATTTTTCTGCCGCAGTGTCCACGGCGCTTTTCGGCGTGGCATCCTTGTCAGCAAACAGGTCCGATGCCGCAGGTTCGGCAGCCTTGGCGCGGGAGGGGCTTTTGCGGCGGGGCGTAGCTTCCGTCGTTCCTGCTTCACCGTCCGTGACCTTGCGGTTCCGGATGGGAGACGGGCGGGGTGGCAGGCCCAGACGATGCGCTTTGCCGACGACGGCATTTTTGGTGATGGAGAGCTGGCGGCCGATTTCGGCGGTCGAAAGTCCCTGACTCCACAGATCGCGAAGTCTGGCGATCGTCTCGTCCGTCCACTCCATATGTTCGTTTCCCTGTCCCGCTTCGGTGCCTGAGCCGGCCCGATATCCTGTTGATTTTCAATCCCGGCCCATCAGACCCGGAATATCTTCGGGACGTTTCTTACCAGAAACTCCCCGCCACGTCGAAGGCGGTTCTTATGCGACCGGTTCGGCGACGCGCTGAAGCTCCACGAGGCCGTTCACCACGGCCAGAGCGATTTCTCCACGGACCAGCGCCTGGGCATCCAGACCGAAAAGTTCGCGACGCCAGCCCTTCAGCGCGCCGACATCGGTTTCGCCAAGCGCAATCAGGTCCAGATCATCCGAGGAGGCCACCAGACGGGGCGCCACCTTGTGATCCTCACACTTGGCGGCCAGCAGAACCCGCAGAAGTGCGACGAGGGCCGTAGACGGCCGTGGGCGATCGGACTTCGAAGGGGCCTTGGGAAGTTCGGATTCCGGAAGCTCCTGCGCGATACGGATCGCTTCAAGCAGGCCTTTGCCCATCTTTCCCTCGGCAAAACCCCTGGTCACGCCCCGGATGCGGGAGAGAGCCTCGACCGTATCGGGATGGACGGCCGCAATTTCCAGCAGGCTTTCATCACGGATGACGCGCTGGCGGGGAATATCGGCGTTCTGCGCTTCCTGTTCGCGCCAGGCGGTGACTTCGCGCAGGATGCCGAGCATCCGGCGGTTGCTGGTGCGGGCTTTGAGCTTTTCCCACAGGCGACGGGGATCGGGACGGAACGTTTTTTCTTCCGTCAGGATGGCCTGTTCGGAGTCGGCCCAGTGCAGACGGTCCTGCTCGGCAAGCTGTTTGCGCAGCGCAGCATAGACCGTTCGCAGATGGGTGACGTCAGCGGCGGCGTAGGCGAGCTGCGCCGCGCTGAGCGGACGGGCAGACCAGTCACTGAAGCGGTGCGCCTTGTCGATGCTGCGGCCCGTGATTGCGCCGACCAGACTGTCATATCCGACCTGATCGCCAAAACCTGCCACCATCGCAGCGACCTGCGTGTCGAAGACCGAGACCGGAAGGCGATCAAAAATATGGAGAAAGATTTCAAGATCCTGCCGGGCGGCATGAAAGACCTTGGTGCAGTCCGGCTTGGCCAGAAGAGCATCAAGAGGGGCGAGATCAATGCCGGGCGCCAGAGTGTCGATCAGCACGACATCTTCGGTTCCGGCGAGCTGCACGAGGCAGAGCTCGGGCCAGTAGGTCCGTTCCCGGACGAATTCCGTGTCGATGGTCACGAAAGGCTCGTTCTGCAGTTTTTCGCAGATACGGGCCAGCTCTTCACTGGAGGTCAGGAGGACGGGGGTCGGGAAGGTCGGAGCTTTCGAGCGCATGAAACGATCCTACACAAAGCGCAGGATCGTGACCACGCCCTCTGATCGTCCTTCCCTCTCCCGTTCCGGGTCGATCAGAGAGACTGGTCGATCCAGGCCTTGAGCTGGCTCTTGGGCAGAGCCCCCATCTGCTGGGCCACCGGCTTGCCGTCCTTGAAGACGATCAGCGTCGGGATGCTGCGCACGCCATACTTGGTCGGGGCTTCAGGATTGGAGTCGATATTGACCTTGGCAACCTTCAGGCGGCCCTGGTACTCGGCGCCGATTTCCTCAAGCGCCGGGGCGATCATCTTGCACGGGCCGCACCATTCCGCCCAGAAATCAACCAGAACCGGACCTTCGGACTTCAGGACGTCTGCATCGAAGCTGCTGTCGCTGACGGCAACGGTGTTTGCGCTCATGAGGGTATTCCTTGTGGCGAATGAAGTTTCTGAAAACGGATATCGGCTGCCCCGCCCCTCACTGCAAGGGGCTTTTGATCTGCATCAAGTGCCGGGATGGACCTGATCCAGCAGCGAGGACGGAAGTGTGACAACGGCGGGTCCTTCCGTCCAGACCAGAGAACAGTGAATGTCGTAGCCTGGATGAAGTTGCTCCAGCACGGCACGATAGGCCGCCATCTGCCGCAGATAGACGACGGGCGTACGCTCCGCCCGCAGATGCGGATTGCGATTCGTCTTGTAGTCACAGACCCAGATCTGCCCGTCCCCGATCCGCAGACGGTCCACCTGCCCCAGCACCACGCGGCCCGCGCTGACACCGGAAATCGGCTGCTCCGCGCGGCTTCCGGGCGCAAACAGCGGCGCGAGATCCGGATGGGACAGGACGCCCAGAACCTGCTGGGCTAGACGATCGATTTCCGCTTCCGTCAGGCCCAGAGCCCGGCGGGACAGCCAGCGCAGGGCCACGGCCTCCCGCTCGGCGGGCTGCGTTTCGGGCAGAAGCTGGAGCAGACGGTGGATCATCGTGCCGCGCCGCATGGCCTGTTCGCGCACCGGCGTGGGACGACCAGCCAGAAGCTCCAGTGGTGAACGGGCAGCCGGAAGTTCGCCGAACTCCGCCCCATCCGGACGACTGGGCGCGAGCGGGCGCGTCATGGCGTCCTCGCGCTGGGCAATGAACGGCTTCCAGTCCGGAGCGCGGCCCATCCAGTCCGGCAAGGCCGCACAGGGCGGCTCGATGCCCTTGCCCCGGAATACGACGGGAGCAAGCGTCCGGGCCTCTTCCAGCACAAGCCGTTCGCCTTCCCAACCGAGATCCATCGGCTCGGCACGCGCATTGGCCAGTTGCTTGAACCCGGCCTCGCACTGCCGATACCAGCTCTTGTCATCGGGCTCGCGCTTGGCCCCGGCCCCACAGATCACCAGCCAGTCACTGGCGCGGGTCAGGGCGACGTAAAGCAGGCGGTTGCTCTCCGCCCGCGACTTTTCGGCGTCCCGCTCCGACAGGGCTGTCGTGACCTGCGTGCCCATGTCCTTTTTCGGTACCCAGAGCGGAAGCTCGAACGCCCCTGCCTCTTCCCACAGAAAATCGCTGCCCGGCGGGGGCTTTGACGTCGTGTCCGGCATGACGACCAGACGTGCCTGAAGCCCCTTGGAGCCATGCACGGTCATGACGCGAACAGCACCAAGCTCGCTCTCGGCTTCGCGTTTGCTGGTGATCTCGCTGGCTTCGAGCCAGTGCAGAAAGCCCTGAAGCGAGGGCGGATGCAGCCCTTCATAGCGCAGTGCCGCCGTCAGAAGCTCGTCCACCGGCTCGGCCGCTTCCGGCCCCAGACGCCGCAGAAGTCGCGTACGGCCACCATGCTGGCCCAGCGTTTCGGCGAGCAGACGATACGGAGATGCATAATCGACGCGCGCATAAAGCGTGGACAGCATTTCCCATGCCGCCCGCCAGTCCTCGCGCTCCCGATGCCGTTCGCGCAGAACGGTCCAGAGCGGCTGGCCTTTCGGGCCGAGGGCATGAGCCGTGCCATTGCGGGTGGCGAGCGCCATCAGCGAGTCGTCCGTCAGCCCGCCGAGCGGGGATGTCAGGACGGAAGCCAGCGTCAGATCATCCTGCGGCAGGAGCAGGGCCGCACAGAGCGTCATGAGATCGCGGACCGCGACCTGCTGCGTCAGCCCGACCCGGACCAGCGTCGCGACCGGCACATTGCGTGATTTCAGGGCCCGGATCAGCGAACGCAGGAACGGCGAGCGCCGGGGGACGAGGATCAGCACGTCTCCTGCGGTCAGAGGCGCCTGCCCTGGCTGGGGCGGACGCCCGATCTGCTGGTCGATCCATTCCGCGAGCGCTTCAGCGAGGCGCTGGGGCGCGCTGCGCTGTCCGGTATTGGCGGAGGGCGCGCGCCAAGGCGTCAGGCCCTCATCATCGTCTTCGCCCTGAACGACGGGGACGAGCGGCCATAGTTCCACCCGACCACCCTGCCCCGGACGCGCCGAGACATGCGGGCGGAGCGTCTTTTCGCCTTCCTGCAACAGGCCATGCGCCGCGAGAGGCTGGGAAAACACTGCGTCCACGAAGGACAGGACGGGCGGAACGGAGCGGAAGGAGACGTTCAGTTCCGGATCGCGCCACAGCAGCCCGGCATTGCGGACCCGGTCCGCGAACTCGGTGCGCCAGCGGTGGAATTCTTCAGGCTGGGCGCCCTGAAACCCGTAAATCGACTGTTTGTAATCACCGACCGCAAAGATGGTGCGCGGGCGCGGCCCCATATCCCACGCCCCTTCCCCCGCAAAGAACTCGGATGTGAGCGCACCGGCGATTTCCCATTGCAGGCCGGAATTGTCCTGCACTTCATCCAGCAGCAGATGGTCGATGCCGCCATCGAGCTTGTAGAGCACCCAGGCCGCACCCGGATCGCGCAGGAGATTACGGGTTTCCTGAATGAGATCGTTGTAATCCACCAGACCACGGGCGGATTTGCCATCCTGAAACGACGCCAGCATCGGTGCGGCCAGCCCCAGAAGGGCACGGTTCAGCAGCACCAGACGCACGCTTTTGAGACTGGACTGAAGATCCACAAGCCGTTGCGCCTCGTCTTCCAGCAAAGGCGCGATCCCCGGAACGGCCTCCTGCGCCTTCTTGGCGACGATCCGGTTCATCTGCCGCGCGGTTCCCTTGTCCGTCAGCAGGCATTTCGCCCAGACAGCGGGCGCCCGCTCGGCCGGTTCCGTCCCGAGCCACGCCAGCATCTGCTCGACGTTGACGCGGGCGCTAGGTGTCACCAGCCCGAGCACGTCCCGCAACCCGGCCCGCAGATCCTCCTCCTTCGGCGGACGGCAGGCGAGGGCCTCAAGCTCTTCAAGGCTCTGCTGCCCGGCTTTCAGAGCCTTGCGATAGGCGCTGACCACACTGTCCGGCAGGGTCGCCCAGCGTTCCAGCAAGGGCCGGGCACGGCTTTCCTCCATATTCAGCGTGCGGATGCGCTTGAAGAAACTGTCCAGCCCCACCGTTCCCGCCACATCGGCCGCGAGCTCCGGCGAGCGGGCCAGCCCGTCTTCCATCGCTTCACGCAGGGCCAGTGTGGTGTCGGTCTCTTCCATCAGTGTGAAATGCGGATCGACCGAGGCTTCCAACGGAAACCGCCGCAGCAGCGACTGACAGAAGGCGTGGATCGTCTCGATCCGCAGGCCTCCCGGCAGATCGAGCACGCACAAAAACAGGGCGCGGGCACGGGCGCGGGTTTCGTCCGTGTTGGGAACGTCGAGGCTTTCAAGCTCCGCACCCAGCGTCTCATCCGGCAGCGAGACCCAGCTTCCCAGCTTCTGCTGAAGCCGGTTGGCCATCTCGGCGGCGGCGGCCTTGGTGTAGGTCAGGCACAGGATGCGCGAGGGGTGCGCGCCATCAGCCAGAATGGTGTCGCCGTCCTCGGTCTGGACGTAAAGCGGCAGCATGAGCCGCAGCAGACGGTCGATCAGCAGCTTGGTCTTGCCCGAACCCGCCGAGGCCGAGACGAACACCGAAGCACGCGGATCGGAGGCCTGACGCTGCGTGCGATCGGCGGCGGCAATGACTTCGTCGCGGGTTACAGGACGCACCACAGACGGCATATCGTTCATTCGCCCTCTCCTTCCGCATAGGCCGCGCGCCATTCATCCACGCGCGCAAGCTGCGCGTAATCGGTGTAGCGCGGGACATGCCCCGCCCAGGGCTGGGAACGATAGGGCTGATCGGGGGTGTCGTATTCGTCCACGAGGGTCCGGAGTTTTTCCATGGCCTCACCGATCAGGGTCGGCGCATCCGTGCCGGAGCGGGAGCCGGGCACTTCGCTTTCCTTGCCCGGATCGTCACCGCCGGTCAGATGCCAGTAAAGCAACTGCTTCGTCTCCACGGCCGGAACATCCTTGAAGGCCCCTTTCGCCAGCAGCGCGCCTTCCAGCACGAGCTGAACGGACCAGCCTTCCGCCACATTCTTCCCGCTGGGCGGCTGACCGGTTTTGTAATCAAAGACAGTCGCCAGACCATCGGCACCGATATCAATCCGGTCCGCCCGGCCCCGCAGTTCGAACGGTGCGAAAGCTGCCTGAAGACGGAAAGACGCCGTGACCTCCACGAACCGCCCCTGCGCCGGGCCGCTTTCTTCCATCTCCAGACGGTAAGCCGCTTCCTTTTCCGACACCCAGTCCGCAATCCGGGCCAGACGCGGGCCCCACCAGTTCACAAGGGCGGGGCGCATATTGGCCTTCGCCAGTTCCTCGGCAAAGACGCGCCGCAGAATGGCGCTCGCATTGGCAGGCCAGCGTTCCGGGAAGTCCCGCAGAACGCATTCCATCGCATCATGCACGATCATGCCGAAATCAGCGTGTTCCGCGCCTTCCTCCAGCGGCCTGAGCGCCCGGAGCTTCAGGACATGCTTGGCATAGATCGCATATGGATCATGCATCCAGGTCTCGATCTCGGTGATGCTGAGACCCCGCGGACGCAGAGCGACGGGCGGGCGCGGTTCGGGGGGCGCAACGGCTTCGGCACCCGCGAGCGGCTGGTCCAGACAGCGCTGCCAGTCCAGCGCGGGATGCACAGGAAGGCTCTGTGACCGTCCGCCAAGAAACGCATCCATCCGCACCATCCAGCGCGCGGGAACGCCGGGCGCGCCCTCACGTCGGGCCGAACTGGCGAACACGGCCTCCTGCGACGCCAGAATGGTCGAGACGAAATCATGCGCGCTCACCCCCGTCTGCCGCTCCGGAGACGGCAGCCCCACACGCACACGCATCGGGCGGCTCAACCACGGTCCTGGATCGGTCGCAGGCGGCCAGACGCCTTCGTTCAGCCCGCCCAGCACCACAACATTGAACGCCAGAAGCCGCGCTTCCAGCACACCAAGGATCGAGACACGTGGATGCGCCAGTTCCACGCCCCCGCGATGCGCGCGCAGACCGGTCAGCATCTGCCCGGCCATCGACGTGTTGAGGAACGAGTCCAGATGCGTCAGGCGCTGTGGCGGCAGGATGCCCGTATTGACGATCAGCGCTGCCAGATGCCGCGACAGCGCTTCACCATCCTCACCGAGCCACAACCGCGCGCCCGGATGGCGCGGTTCGTCTTCCGACGCGTCCAGCTCTTCCGCCGTGGCCGCTAAGGCCTCTGCGGTATGGATCAGGCGTTCGAGCAGTTCCGGCAGGGGAATGGCCCCCTCGATGGACAGAAGCGGAGCGAAAGCCTGCTCGATGCGCGCGATGAAGGCGGCGGGACCTTCCGGCTCATCCGGAGCATCCGCGCTGGCGCCATGATCGGGGGCATGTTTCCTGTCGGTGTATTCCCGCAGAGCGGCTTTCAGCCCGGCGATCCCCGGCGCAGGGGCAGGCCCGCGCAGCAGCAGCCGTTCCAGCCGCCGGGCCGAAGCGTGGCAGTCGCCCGGCGTCCGTCCCAGAGCGGCGAGCGGGTGTTTCAGAACGGACAGGAGCGCCACCGGTGACAGACGCGCCTCGGCGGCGGTCGCGATCAGGCGCAGGAATACGGCGGCCGGGGTCTGGGACAGGGATTCGCCCGCACTGTCATCGGCATGGATCCCGAAGCGCAGAAGCTCGGTGCCCACACGCTGCGCCAGAGCCCGGTCCGGCGTGACGAGCGCGCAGGTTTTCCCGGTTTCGGACACGGCATCGCGCAGGATCAGGGCAATGGCCTGCGCTTCCTGCTGCTGGTCCTGCGCGGGCAGAATGGAAAGACCTGCGATATCGCGTGGACGACTGTCCTGCCCCCAATGGGCAATGCCCTGCTCCGGTAGCAGAACCTCGCGCAGCATCAGCTCACGCCCGCGATCCCTGCCCCCATCCCAATCCGTCAGCTCTTCCCGGGACAGGCCCAGATCCGTCAGGATTTCCTTCAGACCGGCCTGCGGATGCGATGGCGGCAGAGCAGCCCAGATCTCGTCCGACATGCCCAGATCCACCCCCGGCAGGATCACGAGCCCGGCGGGAAGCCGCGCCACCACGGCCAGAACATCCGACACCGCCGCAGACCCGTCCGCGAATCCCACGCCCCAGACGGGCGTGAGCGGCGGCTTTTCCGCCCAGGCCTGCGCCTGTGCTTTCAGACGCGCGATCTGCCGCGCCACGGGATTGGACAGCCCTTCTTCCTCCAGCCATTTCGGCCAGATGGCAGTCACGATTTCCAGAAATTTCAGCGTCTGCTGCCAGTGATCGGAGAAGCGTTCCTCCACGGCATCGGGCAGACGTTCAGCCAGATCCACGCCACTACGCTCGGCCTCGTCCATCAGATCCGCCAGCGCCTTGGCGAGCGGCCAGGCACGGTCAATCCCCTTGGTGCTGTCCACACCGACGCTCACGAGCGGCGTCTGAAGGATCAGCATCGACAGCACGGCCAGACGCCGCTGCGGCTCCACGGCCGGAGGCAGAACAACGTCGATCCCGATGGACGCCAGCGCGTCCTCATCCACGTCATTGATCGCGACGATGCGCGGCAGGAGTGCGGCCTGTGTGTCCAGAACCCGCAGGAAGGCTTCCATCAGCGCACGGCCCGCGCGACGGCTGGGAACGAGGATCAGACCCGGACCATCCGTTCCGGCTGCCGGGTCCCGTTCCAGCCATTCCTGCGCCACACGGTCCAAAAACGGCTCCGTCCCGCAGATGGTGACGACGCCACTCATGGCTTCAGTCCTGTCAGCCGACCATCGGGCCAGCCCGTCAGGTCCACGAGGCGCGAGTCCTCACTGTCTCCGGGAGAAAATGTGAGATGCAGAGCACCTTCCGGCAGCAGGTCTCCGGCCCGTTCCGGCCATTCGACCAGCATGATGCCTTCGCACGCCTCGTCCCACGCCAGTTCATACAGCGCCTCCGGCCCATCAAGACGCCACAGATCATAATGATGGACCGACCCCTTCGGCGTCTCGTAAGGCTGCACAAGCGCGAAGCTGGGGCTCGGTACTTCCATCTGCGGGTCCTGAGCCAGATGACGCAGGAAAGCGCGGGCGAACGTGCTTTTCCCGGCCCCCAGGCCACCCGTAAGCGCGAGGCAGTCTCCGGGTGCGCAGCGATCGGCGATCAGGGCCGCCAGAGTTTCGGTTGCGAGCTGGTCATCGAGGCTTATCTGCATGACGCCAATGTGGCCCGACTGCCGTGTGCCAGCAAGCACGTTTGGGGAACATCAGCGCCCGTTCAGCCGGATGTGTGCTGAAGCAGCGTTTTCCACCGCGCCATCACGGCGCTTTCCTGAAACTCCGCCCCCCGCTGCCGCGCCTTGTCCGACATGCTGAGGCGTTGCTCAGGAGCGCCCATCAGTTCCAGCAGAGCGACAGCCAGAGCCTCGGGCTCTTCAGGTGGAACCAGAAGCCCGGTCTCGCCATCGCGCACGATTTCCGCTGGCCCGGTCTCACAGTCGAACGCCACGACCGGTATCCCGGCCGCCATGGCTTCGAGCAGCACCATCGGCAGCCCCTCATAGCGCGATGATGCGACGAACAAAGCCGCCCGGGCGTAATCAGCGTCGATGCTCCCGGTGGCGGGCGCAATCGTCACATGATGCAGCCCCTGTGCCCGCTGAAGCAGGGCCTCACGGTCAGGCCCATCGCCCCGGATCAGAAGCTCCCACCCGACACTTCGCGGATCCTGCTCCACGATCCGCCAGGCCCGGAGCAGAAGGTCATAGCCCTTCTGTTCGGTCAGCCGCCCCGCCGCCAGAATCAGACGAGACGCTTGAGGATACGGCCTGTCCGTCACGGGAGGCGCCATATTCGGAATGGCCGTCAGCCGCGCCCGGACCTTCGTTCCTTCCCGCCACAGAACCGTGTCCCGCTGCGTCAGGACGACCACATCATCAGCCCAGCGCGCGGCGATCTGCCGTCCCCAGACGCGTTTGCGCCGGTTCAGCGTCACGTTGAAATTGAAATGTTCCCACACCACGCAGCGCGCACCCGCAAGCCGGGCCGCCGCCACGCCGTAAAGCGCATGAGTGGATTCCACGACCACCAGCGTGTCGATCCGCTCCCGCTTCAGCAGACGCGACAGCCGCCAGACGATCCGGAACCAGGAATTGAAGATCTTTACAGGGCGGCCAAACAGGTAGGTCATGGAGATTTCGGGCGACAGCGAAAAGGCCGGAACTCCCGCACTGACGAGTTCCACAAGCCGTACGTCGCAGCCCTGACGCACCAGTCCGTTCATGACGGCACAGGCTGAGCGTTCGGTGCCCCCAAGGCCCTTGAGGTCCTGAATTACAAACGCATATCGTGCCTTCAATGCCCTACCCCAACGTCTTCAAACCGATTATGAAACAGATCATGACGACTGCATCTCAGACCCTCAACACCGATGTCGCGATTGTCGGCGCCGGTCCGACCGCTCTCTTCGCCGCGTTTGAATGTGGCATGCTCAAACTGTCCTGCGTCCTGATCGATGCGCTCGACAGCGTAGGCGGACAATGTGCTGCGCTCTACCCGGAAAAACCGATCTACGACATCCCGGCCCATCCCGCCATCGAAGGCGGCGCGCTGATCGAAGCTCTTGAGCAGCAGATCGCCCCGTTCGATGTGCCGCGCCTGCTGGGCTCGCGGGTCGAGACGCTGGAAGGCCATCGCGGGGCTTTCACGCTGAAGACGGCACGCGGCGACGTCATCAACGCGAAGGCCGTCATCATCGCCGCCGGTGCCGGGGCATTCGGGCCGAACCGTCCGCCGCTCGACGGGCTTGAAGCCTATGAGCGCACGGGGGCCGTGCAGTATTACGTCAAGAAACGCGCCGACTTTACCGGCAAGCGCGTCGTGGTCGCAGGCGGTGGTGATTCCGCGCTGGACTGGGCCCTGTCCCTCTCCGAAGTCGCCGCCCAGGTCTATCTGCTGCATCGCCGGGACCGCTTCCGCGGCGCGCCCGAGACACTGTCGCGCATCGAGCAGCAGATTGCAGCGGGCAAGATCGAGAAGGTCGTGCCCTATCAACTCCATGCCCTGCACGGCACTAACGGCACGCTCTCGAGCGTGGAAGTCACCACGCTTGAAGGCACGTCGCGTCATATCGAAGCCGATGCGCTTCTGCCGTTCTATGGCCTGTCCACCGATCTGGGGCCGATCGCGCTCTGGGGGCTGGACACGCATCGCAACACCGTCCCCGTCACCCCGGCCACGCTCGAGAGCAGCACGCCGGGCATTTTCGCGATCGGCGATGTGGCGACCTATCCGGGCAAGCTGAAACTGATTCTTCAGGGCTTTTCCGAAGGCGCCATGGCAGCCCATGCCATTCATGCCATCGTTCATCCCGACACGGCCCTGCATTTCGAATATTCGACCAGCAAGGGCGTTCCGGGCTAACGGAACAGGGCAGTATTTTTCGTGGCGCTGGGCCGATCGCGGTCAGTTCAGGGCGGTTCTACAGACGACAACGCAGCAGGACAGATATGAAAGTCATCGTCATGGGCGCCGGAGTGATCGGCGTCACAACGGCCTGGTATCTCGCTCAGGAAGGTCACGACGTCGAAGTGATCGATCGCCAGCCTGGTGTGGGTCTGGAGACGTCCTTTGCGAACGCAGGACAGGTTTCCCCGGGTTACTCAACCCCCTGGGCCATGCCGGGTCTGCCGTTCAAGGCCGCGAAATGGATGTTCGAGAAGCACAGCCCGCTCGTCGTGCGCCCGCGCTTCGATACGGCCATGTTCCGCTTCATGGGCGAACTGCTCATGAACTGCACGGAAAAGGCCTATGACATCAACAAGGGCCGGATGCTGCGGATCGCGGAATATGCCCGCGACCGTCTGGACACGCTCCGCGCGGAGACCGGCATCACTTATGACGGCGCGCAGAAGGGCCTGATCCAACTTTTCCGCACCGACAGCCAGATCGAATATGCCGCCGAAGACATGCGTCTGCTGGCGGAAAGCGGCGTCGAGCACAAGTTGCTGACCGTGGACGAGATCCTCGCCCGCGAGCCCGGCCTCGCCCATGCACGAAGCCTTCTGAAGGGCGGGCTGCTGCTGCCGGGTGACCAGACGGGCGACGCGCATCTCTTCACGCGCCGTCTGGCCAAGATGGCCGAGGACAAGGGCGTAAAGTTCCGTCTCGGCGTTACGATCGAGGCTCTGGAAGCCGCCAGCGACGCCATCGTCAGCATCCGCACCAGTGCCGGCCGCATGACGGCGGACCGCTATGTTCTGGCGCTCGGCAGTTATTCCCCGCGCTTCCTCAAGCCGCTGGAACTGCGTCTGCCGATCTATCCGGTCAAGGGCTACTCCCTGACCATGCCGATCACGGATGAGAGCCGCGCCCCGGTCTCAACCGTCAATGACGAGACGTACAAGGTCGCCATCACGCGTCTGGGCGACCGGATCCGCATCGGCGGCACGGCGGAGCTGAATGGCTTCAACCTGCGCCTCAGCCCGGATCGCCGTGAAACGCTGGAGCTGTCCTTCAGCGAAATGTATGGCGGCGGCGACCTGTCGGCGGCGAAATACTGGACCGGCCTGCGCCCCTGCACGCCGGACGGCACGCCGATCGTCGGCCCGTCCCCGCGTTACGGCAATCTGTGGCTCAACACCGGCCATGGCACGCTGGGCTGGACGATGGCGGCAGGCTCCGGCCAGATCGTCGCAGACCAGATCTCGGACCGCCAGACCGCCATTCCGTCGCTCGACCTGTCGCTCGACCGCTACGGCGCCTGAAAACGACGCTCCCGTCCGGCGGTTCTTACGGACGGGAGACGAATGCCCGGACATCCTGCATCGAGACGGTTCCGTCCCGACGCAGGAGTTCGTCCTTGCCGCCCACATGATGTGGCATGACCATCAGCGGCGTGCCCTCATCCATGAACCGGATCCGCAGATCGCTCCAGCGCGGCGCCACGAACCGCCGGAATGACTGGACGAGCGCGCACTGGTCGATGCACCAGTTCGTCGGATTGGCCGGGTCATACGCGACCTGAAGATAATCATGCAGGAACGCCGCAATCTCCGGCAGCCTGCCCGCCTCCCCAAACCATGAAATTCCCGCACCAAACCCCCAGGGCTCACCGAAAGTCTGTCTGCCCTCATGGTCGTAGGCGTAGAGCCGAAAGCCATAATCGGCCGTCGCCCTGAGCTCATCGAACAGCGTCAGGAAGTCATCCGGGAAATAGCCGTCACAATCGGCGGTGATGACGGGGCAGGTATAGCGCCGCACCACTTCGGGCAGCATCAGATAACGGATCGCCGTATAGGTCGCCGCATCGCGCCATGTAAGCTGCCCATGCGTCAGCGTGATATCGAGGCCAAAATCCTTTTGTGATACGGCGTCGATCAGCTCCCGCATGAACGCAAGCTGCTCCGATGTCGGCGTATCAATACCCAGACACAGCCGGATCCTGAAAGCCGGGTCGGGACGGCTGACGCAGATTTTGAGCAGCGACAGCAGAAGCTTGGGCAGGAAGCGGAAATACCCGGCATCACACCCAAAGACGAGACAGAGCGCAGGACTCTGCCCGGCCGCACTCTGGCCCGGAGCGATACTCTCTTCCCAATGCCACGCCTCCATTCCCAGACGATCCGGAACGGGGTGCTCCAGACCATGGCGCACGACCCCGCCCAGCCAGGACAGCACCCCGCAGTTATAATGCACGGGCATGAGGCCCGTACGGATGCCGAGCATCTTTGCCGTCGCATAGTGCCGATCAGCCGCGTCCGCATCACCCGCAAGCCAGCACTGATGCCCAAAGCAGAGGGCGTTCCAGTAATTCTCCCCGTTGAAACGCCGGTCCAGCTCCAGCAGAGCCGCACGGGACTCTGGCCCAAGACGCAGGGATGTCTCCTCGAAGCGATGTCCGTAAGCCTGCCGGATGTCCCGCCCGTCCTGCTCCGAAAGTGGCATGGGCGTCAGGACCCGCTCGAACAGCTCATCGAAAGGCGTGAGGTGACAGTGCCGCAGACGATCCGGCACAAGGAACAGTGCGTTCTCCCCCCGCCGTAACCGCCCGTCGATATCCTGCATCCGCTGCGCCACGCTTTCGTCCGGAAACCGTGCCAGCAGGGCCGCCTGCAACAGATCCGCAGCGCGGGCGTGATGTCCGCTACGCATCGCCAGCAGGGCCGAGAAATACAGCATGTCCGCGCTGCCATCCGCACACCGCGCCAGTTCCAGCGCACGCTCCGCCAGTTCCAGTTCGCCACAGTCCACACAGATCAGTGCGAGATAACGCAGACGAAGATGCTCAGCTGGATACAGGGCAATCCTGAAAGCTTCCAGCTGAAGACTGGCAAACGAATCCCGGATGCGAAGTCCGGGCTCGCCATCTCCGCGCTGCACGACAGCCCGCACATCATTCAGAAGATCCTGCACTGCCGGAGACGGACAGGGCTCCAGCCTCAGAGGAGGCGCATTATCGCCCCTCAGCAGAACGGACCCGTCTTCATGCGACTGGACGGCAAGCGTTTCCAGAGGAACCGCCCACTCCCCGACCCGGCACTGAAGTTCCTGAATGACAGGGCGCATGACCGCAAAGGGCTCGGACGCCACATGCCACGGATGCGAAATCAGCCGTTGCAGTTCAGGCAGGCGTGCCACCGGCAGGGCGACAAAATGCTCCCAGGCCTGAATGCGCGCTGCGGTTCCGAGTTCGTGGCCAGGAGTGGCTGTCAGAAAGACGCTCCCCACCCGGAGTGCGAAACAGGGACGCCCCTGTGCTGTCTCGATCGGCAGGATGTTCACCAGACCACTCTCCCCGCTCAGAGGCAGGGGGGCCACCACCCCGGCGATCACATCGGACAGGGAGGTCAGAAACAGTGCGAGCCCGCGACGTGCGACGATCGAGCCATGCCAGCTGATAAGACAGGAAGTCATGCGGGCAGCGTAGTCAGGGCTGGCAGCGCATGCAAATGACGGGAAGGCCTCACGAGGCTTTCAGGCACAAAAAAACGGGGCCTGCCTGAGCAGACCCCGTTCCGTATCCTGCGGCCCTGCGACGGGCCGAAAGATATGCCCTCAGTTGGACGGAGCAGCTTCGGTCGGAGCGGCATCCGTGGCAGCGGAGGTCTTCTTGTGGTGCTTGTGCTTGTGGTGGTGCTTCTTGCCACCGTGACGCTTCTTGGTGCCCGTTTCCGTGGTGGCGGCATCGGACCCGGCAGCGGCGGCAGGAGCGGCTTCCGCAGGAGCAGCGGGGGCCGCAGCAGCCGGCGCTTCAGCGGCGGGGGCAGCAGGAGCGGCCGTCGTGGCGGGATCGGCGAATGCCGGAGCAGCCGTCAGGGCCAGGGCGGAAACAGCGGCGATCAGGGAGAGGTTGAAAAGACGCATCTGGAAACGAAGCTCCACAACAGAATAAAGATGAGCCAGCATTCAGTTTTCCCGAAGCGGCCTTGGCACAGACATTATCATTCCTGTCTGGAAGGGTCGCGCATTAACTTTATGAAATTTCAGTCGCTTGTCCGTGCAATGCACAAAGGTGCCTCAATTCAGACAAACTTTATTATGGGACCTGTCACTCATCCAAGAAAAAAGGCGTGCCCCGGACTTCCGGGACACGCCTTTTCCTTGAAACCAGCCCTTGAAAGGACGGTTCAGCTTGCGCGGGACTTGGTGGCGCGCTTGCGGTCATGCGGGTCCAGATACAGCTTGCGGATCCGGATGGCAGACGGCGTCACTTCGACCAGCTCATCGTCTTCAATGTAGGCGATGGCCTGCTCAAGGCTCATGCGGCGCGGCGGCGTCAGAAGCAGGGCTTCGTCCTTGCCGGAAGCACGCATGTTGGTCAGCTTCTTTTCACGGACCGCGTTGATGTCGAGGTCGTTCTCGCGGGAATGCTCACCCAGGATCATGCCCGTGTAGATCTTCTCGCCGGCATCGACGAACATCGTGCCACGGTCCTGAAGGGCGAACAGTGCGTACTGCGTCGTCTGGCCGTCTTCGGACGAGATCAGCGAGCCGTTACGACGGCCTTCGATCTGGCCGACATACGGCAGATAGCCGTGGAACAGACGGTTCATGAGGCCCGTGCCGCGCGTGTCGGTCAGGAACTCGCCGTGATAGCCGATCAGGCCGCGCGACGGGATCAGGAACGTCAGACGGACCTTTCCGCCACCGGACGGACGCATGTCCTGCATCACGCCCTTACGCAGGGACATCTTCTCGACGACAACGCCCGAATACGGCTCGTCCACGTCCACCAGAACTTCTTCGAACGGCTCTTCACGCTCGCCGGTCTCTTCGTTTTCACGGAAGAGAACGCGCGGACGACCGATCGTCAGCTCGAAACCTTCACGACGCATCTGCTCGATGAGAACACCAAGCTGAAGCTCGCCACGACCGGCCACTTCGAAGGCTTCGCTTTCCGGGCTTTCCGTCACCTTGATGGCCACGTTGCCTTCGGTTTCCTTGAAGAGACGGTCACGGATCTGGCGCGACGTCACCTTCTTGCCTTCACGACCGCCGAGCGGGCCATCGTTGATGCGGAAGGTCATGGACAGGGTCGGCGGATCGACCGGGCGCGACGGCAGCGGCACATCGATGGACGGATCGGCGATCGTGTCAGGAATCGTCGCGTCGGACAGACCGGCCACGGCCACGATGTCACCGGCTTCGGCTTCTTCCACAGGCACGCGATCGAGGCCACGGAACGACAGCAGCTTCGTCAGACGACCGGTTTCGACGATGGTGCCGTCCGGACGCAGCACGCGCACCGGCATGTTCACCTTCGCACGGCCCTGATCGATACGACCCGTCAGGATGCGGCCCAGGAAGTTGTCGCTCTCAAGAATGGTGGCAACCATCCCGAAAGGCGCATCCTTGTCCACGTTCGGCGTCGGCACATGGCGCAGCACCAGGTCGAACAGCGGGGCCAGATCCTTCTTCGGTCCGTCCAGCTCCAGATCGGCCCAGCCCTGACGGCCCGAAGCGTAAAGCATCGGGAAGTCGAGCTGGAACTCGTCGGCGCCGAGGGACGCGAACAGATCGAAGATCTCTTCGTGCACTTCGTCCGGACGGGCGTCGGAACGGTCGATCTTGTTGACGACGACGATCGGGCGGATGCCACGGGCCAGCGCTTTGCCAAGCACGAACTTGGTCTGCGGCAGCGCGCCTTCAGCGGCATCGACGAGGATGATCGCGCCATCCACCATGCTCAGGATACGCTCGACCTCACCACCGAAATCGGCGTGGCCCGGGGTATCGATGATGTTGATGCGGGTTTCTTTCCACACAACGGACGTGCACTTGGCGAGAATGGTGATGCCACGCTCGCGCTCGAGGTCGTTGCTGTCCATGGCGCGATCAGCGACGTGCTGATTGTCACGGAAAGAGCCGGACTGTTTGAGAAGCGCGTCAACCAGCGTGGTTTTGCCATGATCGACGTGCGCGATGATGGCGATATTACGGAGTTCCATGTGGTCTTCCAGACGGGAGGCATCGAAGAGAGGATTTGCGCCGTCTTCTGCACCGAATCCCGCCAATATGCAAACTCTGTCACTGTCTTTTCGTCCTGAAGATGCCTTGAGCCATCGGGAAAGCTGGGCCACATCTCACAAAACACGGCCCCTTTGAGGAATTCAGCCCATGTCAGACCACCAGCCCGACCGGCACCCCACCGGTCCCTCCGCCCCCGGAACCGATGCCCTCAGCCAGCTCGGCCGCGCCACCACCACGCCGCAGAGCCCTGAGGACGCCGTCCTCGAACGCGTCCCCTCCCCGCATCAGGGCCGGCAGTATGTCGTGCGCTTCACGGCCCCCGAATTCACCTCGCTATGCCCCGTTACCGGACAGCCCGATTTCGCGCATATCGTCATCGACTATATTCCCGGCGAATGGATCGTGGAGAGCAAGTCCCTCAAGCTCTTCCTGACCAGCTTCCGCAACCACGGCGCGTTCCACGAAGACTGCTCCATCGCCATTGCCGAGCGTCTGGTGGCCCTTCTTGACCCGCAATGGCTGCGGATCGGCGCCTACTGGTATCCGCGCGGCGGCATCCCGATCGACGTGTTCTGGCAGACGGGCGAGCCGCCGAAAGGCGTGTGGATTCCCGCACAGGACGTGCCCGGCTATCGCGGTCGCGGCTGAACCAGACCATGACGGAAGCCGCAGCCATCGCCCGTTCCAGCGGACCCGTCACGCAGGCGCGGCTTGTCGTGGACTTCCAGCGCCTCGGGATCACGCCCGGCATGACGCTGCTGGTCCATGCCGCGCTGAGCCGGATCGGCTGGGTCTGCGGTGGCGCGCGGACCGTGATCGAGAGCCTGATCCAGACTCTCGGCCCGGAAGGTACGATCGTCATGCCGGCACAGTCTTCCGAACTAAGCGATCCGTCAGGCTGGTGCGACCCACCCGTGCCGGAAAGCTGGTGGGAGACCATCCGCGCGACCATGCCGCCCTATGATCCGCGCCTGACCCCCACGCGCTGTGTGGGGCAGATTGCCGAAATCTTCAGGACATGGCCCGGTACGCAGCGCAGCCTGCACCCACAGGTCTCATTCTGTGCGCTTGGGCCGGACGCCGCGAATATTCTGGCGCATCAGCCAATGGACGATCCGTTCGGCCCCCAGTCTCCCCTCGCCGCCCTGTCAGACAGAGGCGCGCAGGTTCTGATGATCGGAACGGGCTGGGAAACCTGCACGGGTCTGCATCTGGCGGAACGTCTGGCCCAGCCGGACGGCCCGACATTTCAGGACGGAACCTGCATCAGCGTAGACGGAGAGCGGCGCTGGGTCCGGCTCTGTCTGCCCGAGACGCAGCCGGAACGCTTCGTACCGTTCGGGGCGAAACTGGATGGAAGCGACATGCTGCGGCACGGCCATATCGGCTCGGCCGCGTCACGTCTCTTTCCCCTCACCCCGGCCATTCAGATGGCCGTCGATAGCTGGGCGGGCGTCACAAAACCTTAAAGACTGATGCCGAGCTGGCCCTGAAAATACAGCAGGGGCGCACGGTTTTCATCAAGCTCAAGCGAAGCAGGCCGGGCCATGAAAAGCGCATGCGTGCCGCCCTGGAACGTCTCGACCAGCTCGCAGTGCATCTTGACCAACGAATCCCGCACGAAAGCCGTGCCATCGGCAGAGCGTTCGATCACGTCCGAGCCGAACTTGTCACCCGTACGGCTGGCGAACAGCATCGCCACGTCCTTGTGGTCATTCCCCAGAATACTGAGGCCGAACACGCCGGCTTCCGCAATCGCGCGATAGGTCGCGCTCCCACGGTTAAGACAGATCAGCAGCAGAAGCGGATCGAGGGACACGGACGTCAGGGCACTGATGGTCGCGCCCTGCTCGCCTTCGCTGCCTTTGGCCGTCACCACGGCCACACCCGTGGCGAAATGGGACATGGCTTTGCGGAAATCGGTTTCGTTCGGAGTCGTCATGACAACGTCCTTGCCATAATTCGACGGCAAACGCACCTCCCCCTCCCGAAACGAAATATGGCAGGGATTGCGCTCTTCAGAACCCCAGAGTTCAGAACCCAAGCGTCATGTCCGCCCCGAACAGGATGCGGCCCATATGGTGCTGGTCATCGAACGGGCGCGTGCTGTTGAGCGAACGGTCAAAGCGCAATTCCGGCCGGAACTGGAGCAGCTTGACGTGATGCCCCACATCCGGCCGCCAGACCGTATTGAGCGTCAGCGCGCCATAAGTCGTGGCGGGAGCGGATTCAGAGCGTGTCGGATTGCCGAGCATGGCCTGCGCATAGCCCTCGTTCTCCGCGAAACTGGCGACGAAACTACCAGTATTGTCCCGATACAGCTCGGCCCGCGCATTGACGGTCAGGTTCGGATGGATGTGCCATCCGCCCCAGACGACCGCACTCCACGTATCCGCGCGCAGCCCTTCGTCATGAAGCTGGTTCAGCTCCGCCGTGACGCTCCATTTTTTCGAGAACGTCCAGGTCCCGTTCAGGTCGTTCCAGTACCGCATGGCTCCATTGGCGCGCGGGCCCAGAGAGCGCACGGCATTTTCCGGCCCCACCCGCAGCAGATAGGTGAACGACAGATGCCCGTCCGCCAGATTATTGCCGGTCACGCCAAGATAACCCGCGGGACGGCCATTGTTGTCGCCACGCCCGAAAGACGTCTGATTGCCGGTATCCGCGCCAAACTGAAGGTCGAAATGATCGTCCAGATGAAGCTGGAACATGCCGCCCACATGCTCGAACGGCGTGGAATATTCAGTCGTATAGGCCAGCGTGTAGAAGGCGCGGGTCGAGGGATCGAGCGCCTCCACCCCCATGGGAGAGGTCAGGATGCCGATCTGCCCGTCCAGCCCCCGGCTCGTGAACCAGGGCATATGAAGCGCGACATTGGCGAAAACCGGCAGGGCCTGATAGCGGCCATTGATCCAGCGGTCGGAAACCCCGGCGATCGTGTAGCTGCGGGCGTCGGAGCCATAAAGCATCCGCAGGTTCATCCCGAGCCCATACCCGCCGCCGATCGGATCAACCGGTTTGGTCAGCGTGAAGGTAAGCTGGTTCAGCGTTGCCTGATCGGCATAGGGGGAGAGAAGCTGGCCGAAATTGAGGTTGCTGGCGGGATGGCTGGAACTGCCCATCACGCCACCCTCGATCTGCGCGCCAAAGGAGACGTCGGAAAACCACTGATCGGTCCAGGCCTTGCCCTGCCCGGTCGCGGTCTGCTCCCCCACGGTCTGGGCCCCGGCGGCGGACACTCCGAACCCCGCGAGAGCCGCCAGTATCGCCCCCAAACCCAGACTGAAACGCTGCCTCATGCCATCCACCTTCCGGTTGCATGAGGCAGCCCATAGCACAGGCCTGATTTTTTACTTAATGTTGCTAATAAGGAATATTCCTCAGAATTTGGCCGTATTCGGATCAGCGCCCATCCGGCCATCCTTGCGATCCATCTGCCCGATGGCCTGCATGTCTTCCGTATCCAGCACGAAGCCGAACACGTCCAGATTTTCGGCCAGACGCTTGGGATTGACCGATTTTGGGATAACGATCAGCCCGTTCTGAAGATGCCAGCGGATCACGACCTGCGCCGGAGTGCGGCTGTGCTTTTCGGCGATCTTCCCGATCCGCTCATCACTCAGGACACGGCCCTTGCCCAGCGGGCGCCAGGATTCGGTGCGAATGTTGTGCTTCTCATGGAACTCCCGCAGAGCGCGCTGCTGGAAATCGGGATGCAGTTCGATCTGGTTGACGACCGGCACGACACCCGTGGCGTCCATGATCCGCTCCAGATGTTCCGGCTCGAAGTTGGACACGCCGATGGACTTCACCCGGCCGGACTTCTTCAGTTCGACCAGCGCTTTCCATGTCTCGACATACTGTCCCTGCGCGGGCATCGGCCAGTGGATCATGTAAAGATCCAGCACCGGGCGGCGCAGCAGCCGCGCACTTTCGTCATAGGCGCGCAGGGTGCTGTCATAACCCTGCTCGTCATTCCACAGCTTGGTTGTCAGGAAGATATCGGGATGGTCTTCCAGCCCCCGGCCCACACCGTCCTCGTTCTTGTAAAGCCGCGCTGTATCAACGGACCGGTAACCGAGTTTCACGGCTTCCTGCACGACCTCGGCCGTCTCGTCCGGAGGCGTCTGCCACACACCCAGCCCGATCTGGGGCATGGTGTGACCATCGTGAAAGGACATCACGGTCTGGGCATCGGCGGATGGAACCTGTGACGACATGTCTGTCTCCCTGCAAAGATAAAAAACCTGCGGACGCAAATCCTGCTGACTGCCCAACGCCTCTTCAGGGCGCCCGGTTCAGCCCCTACCTCAGCAGAACGGCCAGTTTGCGGCTGAATGTCGCAACCGTGAACGGCTTGACCAGCAGTGCGCAGCCCGGCGCCAGGGCCTGATCGCCCAGAACACTCTGCTCGGCATACCCCGTGATGAACAGCACCTTGAGCCCAGGCCAGCGTTTCAACATCTGCTCGCCCAATTCCCGGCCATTCATCCCGCCCGGCATCCCGATATCGCTGATGAGCACCGCCGGAGGCTCGCCCTCCACGCTCAGAGCCTGCGCCGCAGGGCCGTCACAGGCCGTCAGCACGGTCCCGCCCAGATCCGCCACCATATCGGCCACGATCATCCGCACCCCCTCCTCGTCATCCACGACGAGAACGCGCTGCCCTTCCAGAAGACGGGGCTGAGGCGCCGCAGGCAGGGAAGACGGTTCAGGCCGAACACTCTCGTGTCCCTCATAACGGGGGAGCCAGAGCGACACGACAGTCCCCTGCCCCGGAACAGAGCGGATCTCCACCTGCCCCCCGGACTGCTGGGTGAAGCCGTAGATCATGCTCAGCCCCAGCCCCGTTCCCTCGCCCAGCGGCTTGGTCGTGAAGAACGGATCAAAGGCGCGCTTGACGATCTCGGGCGCCATGCCGCAGCCTTCATCCTGCACTGTCAGGACAACATAATCACCCGCGCGGATAGACAGGTCAGACGCAATGTCAGGCGTCAGGACACGGTTTCCAGTGTCCAGCCGCAGCGTCGTCCCACGGTCATGCATCGCATCGCGGGCATTGATGCACAGGTTCAGGATCGCGTTCTCAAGCTGGTTGGCATCCACACGCGTCAGCCACAGATCCGGTTGCAGTCCGAACACGAGATCGATCCCCGGCCCGACCGTCCCCCGGAGCAGGCTTTCCAGCCCGCGGACGAGCGCATTCATGTCTGTGGGTGTCGGATCAAGGGTCTGGCGGCGCGAGAATGCCAGAAGGCGATGCGTCAGCGACGCCGCCCGCCGCACCGCATCCTGCGACGCCGTGATGTAACGCCCCAGCCCGTCCGTCCGCCCCTGCTCAATCCGCAGTCCCAGCAGTTCCAGACCGCCCCCGATCCCAGCAAGCAGATTATTGAAATCATGCGCCAGACCGCCCGTGAGCTGCCCGACCGCCTCCATTTTCTGGGCCTGACGAAGCTGCTCTTCCAGCTCGTTGCGCTCGGTCAGATCACGCCCGACCGCATAGATCGCATCGCCCTCGTCGTTGCAGCTCCAGTTATAGGTCCGCCAGCTGCCGTCCGACCGGCGCATCCGCACATCCAGCCCCGCCGTCGGCCAGGGCGTCCCGGCCAGCAGACGATCGAACGTGTCCAGAACCATGCGCCTATCATCAGGATGGCACAGCGCGTCCAGCCGCAGCCCCGCAAGCTCGTCCACCCTGTAACCCTGGGTCTTTTCCCAGCTCGGGCTGACGGCGACGTAATGGCCCTTCCGGTCAATGATGATGAACAGGTCGCGGGCGATGTTCCACAGCCGGTCGCGCTCGCGGGTCCGTTGCAGGATCCGCTCTTCGAGCATAACGTTGAGGTCGCGGATCTGCTGCTGCGTGCGAGCCTGCCGCATGGAGGCATGGGTCCGGTCCGCCACGGCGCGGGTAAAGACGATTTCCTCGTCTGTCCACACATGGGGGACGTCATGGCAGGCGAACATCAGCCCCACGAAGCGCCCGAACTTGAAGATCGGAACGCTCAGGATCGCCACGATCCCCTCGACCTCATAACGCGCGTCATATCCCGCCGTCAGCGGATCGGTCCGGACATCGGCGATGGCCACGGGCTCGCCACGCCCCAAAATCGGCCGGAACTCGCCGTAATCCGCGAACATCCGCACCCCCACCAGCGGACGCCGCGCTTCCACCACGCCCCCGACGGTCATGCCGGTCCAGTCATCATTGACCATCCCGTAACCCGCACCGCTGGCATCCAACTCCCGGCAGATGATCCGCGCGGCCACCTCTTCCATCATGCCGGTATCATCCAGGGCGCGAAGCTGGTCCCCTAGCTCGACGAGTGCGGCCTGACGCAGGGCCTGACGCTTGCTCCGGTCGATGTCGAAGACAATGCCGGGGAAGCGGGCCACGCGGCCTTCGTCCCCCAGATCGCAGCGACCGTTCCCCTCGAACCAGCGCTGCCCCTCCGGCGTCTCGACCCGGAACTCGAAACGGCATTTCCCGCCCCGCCGCGTTGCTGCCGTAACGGCCTGAACCACCGCGAACCGGTCCCTCGGATCCACCGAATCATAAATGACATTCGGCATGACGCCCTCGCGCAGACGCGCCGGATCCAGCCCGAGCGTCTGCGCCAGACGGGCATCCCCCGTCATGCGCGATGCGCTGTCATCCCACATCCACGTCCCGGCGATCGCCCCGGCATCCAGCGCAAGCTGGAGCCGCTCGGCGGACTGGTTGGCTTCCGTGAGGTCGCGCCCGATCGCCAGCAGCCGCTGAACATCGCCGTCCTCCCCGAAAACCGGCGTCACAGCCACGTCCCAGAACCGGCGCTGCCCCTTCATGGTGATGGCATACCCCTGAAAGCGCGCCGTCTCACCCGCCAGAGCGGTCTGCACCGCCAGAGCCGCCCGGCGACGCGGCTGCCCGCGCCACAGATCCACCCAGGGCAGACCGTGCATGATGATCGGGCTGTCCATTTCCATGGACCTGATGCCGCCTTCATTGACGAAGCGGATGCAGCCGTCGCAGTCCAGAATATGGATGCAGTCCGGCAGGCTGGACAGCAGCAGCCGGGTGAATGCCTCGCTGGAGCGCAGGGCCTCCGCCGTCATGGAGGCAGAGGACACATCCATCGCCAGCCCGACACTGCGGCGGCTGTCCGGACGGCTCTCGTCTTCCCGCCACCCGCGTATCAGCACATGTCGCAGAATCGGCCGACGCTGTGTGCGTGACGCCGGGGTCTGTGCCGAACCGGGCATGGACGGGGACGGAACCAGAATCCGGAAGCGCAGCTCGTAGCAGCCATCGTCCCGCAGATCGTCCTCGAGACTTCCGTCATAGGCCAGACGGTCATCGGGGTGCAGGAACACCACAAGCTCGTCGATCGGAACACCCACGGCCAGACGCTCGGGCGGCAGGCCCCAGATGCTGGCGAAACGTGCGTCTCCCGTCACCATCCGCGCGGCGAAATCACAGCGATAGAAGGCGACATCCGCCGTATCCGCCATGCGCTGCATCCGGAGCTGCATGCGCTCCATGATCACATGCTCGCCTGATTGCGGCGATGCGGCCTGCTCGCGCAGCAGATCGTCCACCTGAAGGGCGCACAGGGCGCGGACATGGTCGAGTGCCGGAGCATTGTGCCGCACGCACAGCCATACCTCCACCGCACCGGACCGCACCGGCAGAAGACGCACGCTGCACACGTCAAGAGACTGCCCATCCATCAGGCATGCCACGCCCTCAGCGGCAATCGCGCTCCCCTCGCCACCAAGAAGACGCACGCCATCGCTGTCCCGCACCAGAAGCGCGGCCTCACCGCCCCCTTCCGCAGCGGCCAGAGCCAGAAGATGGACACACAGACTGGACGCACGGCCGACAACGGGCGCCGGAGACAGCATCAGCGCTCCAGATCCCCCTTCAGCGCCCTCCACGCGATCCATCATCCCTCCCTCTCAGCCCCGGTCATCCGACACATCCCATACCTGAAAGTGTGCCACGTCATAGCAGATCCCGCATGTCTCGCATCCTGTCACGAAACCTCTACAAAAGAATGTGCCACTTTCCCGCAT
>CALFLO010000076.1 GCA_937880175.1 uncultured Gluconobacter sp. | reverse complement strand
GTGCACTCATGTGCGAGATCTCCAGAAACAAAAAAAGAGGGGGAGCAGCCGAAGCCGCTCCCCCTTTGTGATTGGCGCTGATCCAGAGCTCAGACGCCCTGGTAGATCCGGGCGCGGATCAGTTCCGGCGACTGGGCCGGTGCGGCGTACGGCGCGGCCGTGACACCAGCCAGCGCTTCGACCAGCGGGATCATGGCCGAAACCGTGCTCATGTAGGTCGCAGCAGAAGGCGAGTAGACCTTCACGATCGGCGTCGTGATCGCCAGCAGGGTCTGGAGATCGGTCCCGAGGCTCTTGGCCCAGTCCTTGCCGGTCGTGACCGTGATGGAGCCGTTCGAGTTGGCGGCCACCTGCGCCGTTACGCTCCTGATCTGGGCCACCAGGTTGTCGAACTGGGCCTTGTCCGTGGCGGACAGATGGCTTTCAAGATCCGGAATGCTCTCGATCGCCTGAACGGCGTAAGCGATGGCCGTGGCGTCATTGTTGAGGGCCGCCGTGTCGAACGTGGCCGTGGTGGCGGTCGTGGTGCAGGCCGCCAGACCAAAACATCCGACCAACAGGAAAGCTGCAACGGGGCGCAAAAGACGGCCAAACCAACCTTCGATCAGTGCAAAGAAATTACGCATGATGTCTCCAGACATAAAAAAACCGCCTCAGAGGGCGGCGGGAAATCGGTCTGACAGGCGGGGGCCTGCCTCCTTCGGATCGGGCGGTCGGTTTGGGAGGTTCGCCTGTTCTGGGATGGGTCGAGGCCGGATCCAGTCCCAGCTTGGCCGCCTCGATGGTGCGGCTGGCATCGGCCGGGATCATCAGGGCCTTGGCGCCAGGCTGGTAGGCGTTGGTGTTCCAGCCCCTGGACTGCGCCAGAGCCGCAACGGCCTTGTAGAGGAGCGCCAGCTTGCTGCCCGAAGCGGGCGGCTTCCAGAAGCGCATGGCCAGAGCGGCGGCCGCGATCAGGAAGGTGAGGATTGAGACGATATCGCCCGCAGTCTTGGCAGGCAGATACGGCAGGATCGTCTGGAATAGGGTCGTCCAGTCCATGGATGTTCTCCGGATATTGGGATGCCACGAGGGGCGCTCAGGCCGCGATGGCCGCCTGAAAGAGGGCGATGTGATTGTCATTCACAGCACCCGCGCCGCCTGCGGTGTTGTAATGGGCCTTCCAGTAGGCACAGAGCGCGGCCGCATCATCGGCAGCCGGCAGAGGCTCACTCACCCGCTGGTAGCGGATCCGGGCCATGCCAGCCGCGTATCTGAGGTTCCAGACCATCAGATCAGCCGATGGCCCCAGATATCCGATCAGCTGCCGCAGAGCTGTTGCCTGCCGGGAACGGCCCGGGGCACAGAGCCAGTTGTTCCAGCAGTCGTCATGCGTGGCCGGCTCCATCTGCCACAGCCCGAGAGCCGGGCCGCCGCCGATCTGCTGAAGGTAGACCCCGCCGCTCTCGACCATCATGGTCCCGAGAAGCAGGTTCTCCGCCGCCATGGACCAGAGGCCCAGGGCCTGAAGAACGGGGCGGACGATCAGCAGCCTGAGCTGTGAGAGGTTCAGCCCGCGCATCAGAGGTGCCACAGGAGGCGTGCCAGGGAATAAAGCCCCACGGCAACACCGCCCCCGATGCCGGACCCGCCTGCGATAACCATGGCGCGCCGGCTGTTCAGGGAGTCCATTTTCGCACCCAGCGAGGCAAACCCGTTTTTCACCGTGTCTTCCAGCGTTCCGACCCGGTCCGAAAGGGACTGCGTCGTATCCTCCTGATGCTCCTGTTTCGTCTCAAGCCTGACGACGCGCTCAAGGATGTCCGTGTTCGTGACAACTTCATCGGGCATGCGGCCCTCCAATAAAAAAAAGCCGCCTCAGAGGGCGGCCATAACAGTCAGAGTGTGAGGGCCATCAGTTGCAGGCCGAGGCACTGCGGTAGAGCTTACCGGCCTGATCGAGGCAGGCGTAGGCGTTCCCAGTTCCCGCGAGATTTGTGAACGTCGCATCATTCGAGACAGTGAGCGGGCTGGTCACGGATACCGGGAGAGCCATGATCATCTTTGCACCCGATACGACTGCGGACCATGTGAGCACATCATCTGTGCCCACATAGGCCTGAACAGCATTCACCGCATCGGTATCCTGATAATACTGGATGCCACGCATAGCAAAATTGTTGCTTGCCGTTAGCAGTCCTGTAGAGGTTACATATCCCGATGCTCGTATGTTGCCTACATTCAGGCTTGATGTTCCTCCGTTGGCCGCCCCAACAGTAAGGCCAGCGGTTCCATCCGTGGTCAAAGTCACACCGATCCCAGCCCCGACGCCAGAGACACCAGGAATGTAAAACTGCTTGCCCGCACCCGCAGTGACATTGCCCCCTGCGGTCACGTCGCTTCCCGTCGTCACCCCCCCGTTGAAACTGGCATCACCATTCGGGCCGAGTGAGAACTCATTGGTGGACCCCTTTAGGACTTCCATCAAATAGGAGCCGTAAGACGCATCATAATACTGCCCGAAACCAGCAACATGGCCTGCGGGCTGGACGCCGATAATCGTGCCATTGCCGGACTTGATGGTATTGGGGTTCAGGTGGGCAACACCGTTTGAGTCGACTGCAACGCCGCAGTTGAAAGTACCGCCATTGTTGCCGCACAACGCCATGCCGCCGTAGAGGCTGTTCCAGTTCCACTCGATATCGGCCTGCGGAGAGCCTGCCCCGATGCCCGTTCCCTGATCGCCCCCCAGTACGACGCCGAGCTTGGGAAGCACGTTTGTCGGTGCCGCGCCCTGACCCTGAACCGCCTCGGCCACGTGGTACATCAGGCGCCAGTCTGCCGAAGCATTGGTGCGCCCGTCAAACTCTGCCACTTCCTGATCGTACCGGCCAAGAGCCGTCTCCAGTGCGCCGAGCTGACACGCCCCGCCGAGCCACGAAGCCGCCCCCAGAAATGCGGCCTGATCGTAAAAACCGCTGCCATCGAGATAGCAGCTATCTGCCGACTTGAAGTGCGCAGGGAGGTTGCCGCCCGCGAGAAACCCGAGGCTGTCATGCGTCAGGACGTTAGTGTGGTTCGGGTCCATCGAGAGCTGAATTCCGTACCCGGCGAATTTTACCGAGCCGGCGCGCGTCTCATTGACGATATCGAAATCTGTTTCGTCCCGAGTATATGAATGGACGATGGAGGTGGCCGCCCCTCCGGTCCCGCCGGCCTTGGACCCGTCATAGGTCAGGAAGACGTTCCCGCCGAATGCTTTATTGAATCCGCCGATCCCGACCACGGGCGTCGTGCGGTTGGCCCAGAAGTAAGTCTCCAGTGACGTTGTGGATGGTGTATCTCCTGCCGACACTCCGGTCTCCTGTCCCCAGCCATAGACCGTGATGGTCGTCACGCCGTTCGTGGTGGAAACGCTCTTCACGACACCCATGTAGTAATCGTCATCTTCGGGCGCGGAAGCTGTCACGCCAGGGATCTGCGAGTTCGTGAAGATCGTCATGAACGGCTGGATCTGCGACAGTTCGGCCGGGGTCAATGCATCCGACAACACAACACTCGTGGGCGTGTATGATGCGACCGGAACGATCAAACTGAATTGCGCATCCGGGACGTTGGCATAATAGGCAACGCCGTCAGCAGTAGGGATCGCCCCTTTCTGCACCTGTACGGCCGAAATCGAAGCCTGCTTGATGCTGCTGGGGTCCATGAAGACACACATGGCGCAGCCCGCGTCGTAGCCGCCATTTGGTGCGTAGCTCAGAACGATGTTCTGTGAGGTGCCAGCCTGCGGAACGCCCTGCGCTGACGCATACGGGTTATGCGGCAGTGCGATCGGCGCCCCGCCGATGCGCATGGTAGAATTACCATCCCACCAATAGAACGGACCAGCGTCATTCGCCACAGTCTGGGGGTTGATATAGGTGTACGTCTGCGGAATTACGGCCCCGGAAACAGTAGGACCTACCGTTACACTCGTGGTCTGGCTGGGCGCCGTGACGCGTCCGTTCGTATCTACTCCCGCCACACCGCCCGGGATATTTTTCTGGAGCGCCGCGAAGATCAGGCCGAGTGTCTGCCTGTTCCACTGTGTGCCAGGGGAGTTGAAAATCGAAGAATCATTGATCCCGCTGCCGGGTGCAATCCACTCGGTCGTAACCGGTGCGGCGATGGCAAAAGAGGGGAGAAGCAGGAAAGCGAGAATGAGCTTTTTCATTTGCCGTCATCCACCTGCGTCGGAACGCCCGCATTATTCTGGAAGCCGCCGAAATTCGTTGCTGCCCCCATTGCGGGAAGGGCCTGCAGAAGAGCCTCAAGCGACGAAGCCTGCGCCTGCGGGGTCAATGGCAGGCCCGAGGCCGCACCGGTGACAGCGGAATACGAGAACGCACCATCGTTCATCCACAGTCCTCCACCTTCCGGGGCGGTCGTCGGCAATGTCTGGCCAAGCTGGAGCAGGCCCAGAGCCACGAGCGAGATGGCGAAATTGTTCGCGGTGATGTTGCAGGGCTCATAATCTATGACCGTGCCCTGAGCGTTCAGGACGGGCCGCAGGAAGACAAGCACATCCGTCGCCTGCACGCTGGTCTGCGTGAATGCGGGGTCAGACGCAAGTTGAGGCATTATTTCACCCGAAGATAAGGGGATTCCCGGAGGCATCAGGCACGATGGCCGAGCCAAGAAGGAAGGCGTTGGGCGCGTAAGGCTGCGGGGCTGGCGACATCAGGGAGGCCGTGTCCCGTACGGTGACGCTGATGGACAGAGTCATGACCTGCCCGCCCGTTGTTCGAACCGTGACTGTGACTGTCTGAAGGCCGGGAGAGATCCACATGATCCAGGCCGTTGCGACAGGACCGAATATGGAAGACCATGCGATCTGGCCCCCGGCTGTTGCGAACTCGACCGCAACGATGCGGTCATCCGGACAAATGAGCGCAGAGAAGTCGATGCTGTAATCAGCCGCGCTGTTTAGGGCCGCGTCAGGCCAGTAGATGACCGTGCGGGCGTCGAACCCCCGGATGCGGAGCGCAGGCGGGACATCAGCCCGCACGATGCGCTGGCATGGAGCCCAGATCATGTCATGACATCCGTTGGTTCAGCCGGAAGCGCCGTCGAGGTCGTGTCCGTTCCGTTCGCGATGCCCTGAATGGCTGCGACATAGGCTTTCATGTCGGCGGTAAACGTCTGCCCCATGGCGCCTGCGAGGCTGGCCTGCTGATTGATCCATGTGAGCTGGGTTTCGGCCTGCGTCTTCAGCGGGACGGCAGCCGGGGCAGGCGTGTAGTCGATGATCGCCCCGTTTTCGACGCCGCGCCCCGACGAAATGCGGAATGTCGTCTGGTTGCTCCAGTCAGCCGCCGCAATCGCGATCATGGCACTCGCTGCCGGGATGCTCGTCGTCGCGGACATGTCCCAGGTGTCGTACCATCCCGTGACCGGAGTAGGCTGCGCCGCCGTCGTGTCGTAGGACGCATAATAGCGGGCCGGATACGTCAGCGTGTTCGTTGTGGCGTCGGACCAGATATTCTGCGCGCTCGCAGCCATTGCGAACTGTTCTGCCGTCAGCGGGACGAGAGATGATGCGGCAAGGAGATCACTGATCTTGATGGTCTGTCCGCGTACGTCCGCGCTGTCCCACACGTCAATGACCTGTGACAGCGTGCCGGTGGTGGCCGACGCTACCCCATAATACTGTGACGGATAGCCGGTTTTCAGCAGATCAAGGGCGGATGACGTGGCCGTTGTGGTGGTGCTTGACATGGGAGTCCGTTTCCAATCGGGGGGATGTGAGGGTTACGCGGGGCCTTGCGCGGTAACGAAAATCGAGCGCCCTGCCGTCTGGCAATAAAATACGAAACTGCCCGCAGACGGTGGATCACCAACGTTGAAATCGACGTAGGTGTAAGAGGTCGAGCCAACCTCAGACACCGTGACCGTGGGCGTTCCAGAGAACCCGATAGGGAACGCGATGGTCTGCCCGTTGGTGGTATTGTCCACTCGGAACGACAGGGTACGCACAGACCCTACGGTGATGTAGGTTCCAGAATTGGATGTGGTCCCGGATGAGAAATCACTGACCAGCGCAACGTCGGTGCCGTTGACCTCTGGGCGATCCGAGAAGTTCCACTGGTCAGATACGTTTGTAGCGCCCGAGATGGCCCGCGTTGCGGTGCCGTCCAGTGCAATCGTGTTGACATAGACGGTCTGGGAACCGCAGCGCATGTCAGAGCCGAGCGTGATATAAGCCCCGGCATCTGTACCCACCGCTTTCATCTGCGGGACATAAAAAGTCCCGGTACTCCAGAGACCGTTACTGAACGTCGTCGGACTGCTGGAAGTCTGATCGTTGCCCGCCTTGGAGAGGAAATTGGCTTCAATCGTGACGGCGTTCGGGACTTGGTTCGTTGTCCAGTCCGTTACGTTATAGGTCGATAAAAGACCGTTATCGAATGTCGTAGGGCTAGATGATGTCTGCTCCGCGCCTGCATTGGCGAGGAAGCGACCACTGATCTGATTGGCGCCCGGTACTTCTGCTGTCGTCCAGTCTGCGACTGTATGCGTGGCATAAAGACCATCACTGAACGTGGTAGGGCTGCTTGTCGCCTGCGCGTTTCCGCTTTTCCCCAGAAAGTACGATGCGATCGTTACCGCGTTGGGTACGGTATCTGATGTCCAGTCACTGACCGTCCCAGTGGTGGAAAGACCGTTATTGAAAGTGGTTGGGCTGGATGACGTCTGAGCCGGGCCGGATAGAGCCATGAAAGACGTCTTGGCCGTCGCAGTCGTCAGGTAGCCGCTGAAAAGAGACTGCCAGCTGGCGTTCGCTGAGCCCGGTGCAGACGTGTTGCTGTCTGTCGTAGAGACCCAATAGACGCCTGCGGTAGTGGGGTCTGAAACAATGGCGTTTAGGGGATAGCCGCCAATGGAACTCGAGAAGTCAGCAGAGTAAATTGGCACCAAGCCAGATTCATAATTCTGGGCTGATACAGACAGCGTTTTCAGCGCCCCGTTCCAATCCGCCCCCCACGGATAAACCCCTCCTGCTTCAGGGGGAGTAAAGTTAGCAGCTGGGAACCCGGCAGCGACACTGGCGCGGCCGGCCGCTACGTCAGATCCAGAAAGGAGAGGATACTGAACCGTCGCGCTTGTACCAGACGATCCCCAGAGAACCGGGAACTGTGTTGTGAAGCCTGAAAGTTTCATGGATAGCGCTCCTGCGCAGCTCCTTAAAAGAGGGTCACACCTGCTTGTAAGCGATGGAAATGGTGCTCGGCTGACAGAGAATGCCGGTCTGCTCTATGATTGCCGTCTGAACAGACGAGAGTTGCCAGCTATGGCAAATAGTCATCAGAGTGTCGGAAGTCTCTTCCACCCAAATATTCCCGTACTCCGAGAACAGGAGCATCAGAATGCTGTTCAAGTCGGCAATGGAGCCGCCAGAAATATTGGCAGCAGCTTTCGCGAATATCAGGCTACGGAAAGCGTCATCTGTCAGAGCAAAATTCTGGGTTGAGCCTTGGCCGCCGTAAAAGATGCCGTAGTTGAAGCCAGCGATTGTGTTTGAATTGTCATCCGCCTCATGGAAGCCGATGTAGCCGGAGACAGCCACATTCAGGATCCGGCCAACACCGACGATGCGCCCCCAGCAATCCAAGCCCCAGCCTACAGCCGTCTTGGGGTTGAAGGCCTGATCATAGAACAGATTGATCAGAGCGCCGGGGTCAACGGCATCGTTGAAGCCGCTGATGATCGTCAGGAGGCTCGGGCTATTAGCGAACTGCGCAAGGATCGTCTCATTGACGTTTTCCATGGCGCTATACCAAATTCAGGGTGATGTATTCAGCCGAAATAACCGGCCGCTGCCCAATCGTGAGTTGGGTCGTGAATCCCGTTGGAGCCGCAGCGGTTCCGATTGTAATTTCCACAATCCGTGCCCAGTCCCCGAGAGCCGCAATTCCCGCATAGAACCTGCTGGCGAACAATTCCGCCCCAATCCGTGCACGACTGCCGCCATCAGACCCGTTGAACGCAGCCATTACGGCAGTCTGAATCTCGGACAGGGCTGTCGACGGAACCGAGGACGAGGAAGCGATCGTTACAGCCAAATAGATGGGCGTGTCCGAAGCGACCTGATAGTTGAACGTGTATGTCGGTCCATTCCCGCCATAAGCAGCGTTCGGATCCTGAACCGTAACGGAGGCCGCTCCTGACGTCCCAGAGCAGGGGTTTTTTTTCTGGAGGATTGCCAGACCAATCTCATTGGCCGCCCCGCCCGATACGGAAATGAAAATCCGTCTGGCCGGGACCGTAACGCCGCCGATAGTCGTATCCGTATCAGTCGGGTTGTCCACGACATAGGCGTCATTGACATCCGGGAGGTTCAGGAGCGCGCCGAGGATTGAGGCGTTCGTCCCACTGCTATTGGCCTCGACCGTGGCCTCACGCCGCGCCTCAAAATCAGCGCGCCCTTCGCCCTGATTGCGGGTCATGAAATAGATGTAGCCAAGAGCGTCCTGCATGCGCCCGATGGCGTTTCGCGGATCAAATCCATTGAAAAGCGCCAGAAGCTGGTCATTACAATCGCCAATGATCGCCGTCTCGCTCATGGCAAGTTGGCCCTGGGGCGTTGTCAGGCTCTGATTGACGTTGCCCCCCAGGGCAGCCGTGATATCGTCCTGAACCCCCGCAAGGATGTCCGTCTCAGCCGGGGCGATAAACCCGGCCACGGTCATGCTACATGGCGGGACAGACGTGGTGGCGTCAGAACTGGACACTCTGCGTCTCTCCTGTCGTGAGGGTAACGGCGATCGCGCCGCCGATGGATCGGTCTGCCCGAGGGCCAATCAGCGCACACTGAGCAGCGGCGACGCCCGGAACGCCCTGCGCGGCCCGTTCGGCTTGAGCGCGCAGAAGGGGAATGGATGCGGTCCCGTTGAAAATGCCGCTGTCATAGGGGAGTCCAAGGCTGGTGTCGTACCAGCACTCACCAAGCCATGTGCGGATGGCTGTCGCGACATCCTGAAGAACTGCGTAGGGCTCGGTGCAGACGGCAAGATTGCCATTCGCATCAACGGAGAGATCCCACGTCGAGCGGTCGAGAAGTAGCGATTTCATGGGGTATCCCGCGCAACGCGCTCGTCTGGGGATTTATCCGGACAGTAGTTCGTTCTGGCGCCAAGTACAAGACTATTCCGGGGCGCTCGTCTTGCTTCCGCCGCTCTGGACGCCGCCGTGGACGTGGCTTTCCAGCGAGACGGAGCCGGCCTGCACATCGCCAGTTGCCTTGATCGTGCCCGTGACGTTCAGGTCACAGTTCACGTCCATTTCTGATGCCTGCACCGTGACCTTGCCAGTCGTGACGATCCGGACGCCATCGGTGGTTATCTGGAGATAGTGCGCCGGGGCGCCATTCAGGAACCCACCCACATAGACGCAATCCGCCATGGAGTGTTGGCGGAAGCTGCCGGGTAGGGCAGGGGCTTGCGTTGCCACGACGTTCGACTGGTCCCGGCCTGAAATGATGATGTAGCCGATGTCGCCCGCCACCGGGTCAACGATGACGGCGCATGTCCCGCCCTGGATGCGAAGGTAGGGAACGCCATAGATCGTGCCATGCGGAACCGCGGTTCCGTCGCTGGTCTGCTGATGGACCATGGGCGTGACATCCACAGTGCCGACAATGCCATCACCGGCGTGCACGGCGGCCACCTTGACCAGGACGTTCGTGCCGAGATCCGACAGGTTGCGCCTGACTGCCGCGTCGATCGCACTCCCGTCGGTGTTTCCCTGCGTGATCCCGACGAATGATGAAGTGGATCCGGACATCAGTAGGCCTTTTCCTGAGGGACGTCGGCACGGATCGCCGTCATCTGTGTGAACCAAGGACCGTTCGGCAGTTCGGAAGCGATGTCGTGCGTAATGAGCGTCGGCTTCCACAAGCCGGTTGAAGGCATCTGCGGGATGTTCTGGCCCATCTGGTTGTTGACCCAGCCCTCAGGGAGATACTCGCTGACGAGCTGGAACGGGATCATGTATTGAAGCGCGGAATTGAAGAACGCTGTTACACCGATGCCGTTCTGGTTGTAGGCCGCGTATCCGACAAGCCCGGTCGATTTGCTCAGTTTGACCGTGGTTTTTGCCTGCGTCCCGTCGTTTGAGTGACCCCAGACGTGAAGCATCCTCGTGACAGCATCGACCCGATAAACTGCGTGAATGCTATGGGCCAGCTTATCGATCTGCTTCATGAGGTCGCCCGCCTCGTAGAATGAGTTGATCGTCTGGTTCACGCCGTGGTTGGCGAAGGTCAGACCTGCTTTGGCAGCGAGTTCGCTGAAGATCGTCGCGGCCGGAGTAGGGGCGTTGTAGCTGGTTGGAATAGCCGTGGTTACCTTGAGGGACAGGGTGTCATAGGCCAGAACCTGAAACGCGACAGAGGGTGCGCCGGAGAAATCCACAAAGGCTTCGGCGATGTCGCCAAAGAAGACCGTCGACAGAGCGCCGCCAGCGTCTCCGGCCTGAACCTCAACCGTTGCGCCCGAGAAGCGGGTGTTCGTCTGATTGCTGGCGTTCGTCATCGCCATCACCACGGAAAGCCGGTTCATCATGGCGAGCGTCATGCCCTCGACACGGAGCGAGAGCTGGGAGCCGGTCAGCATTCCCGCGTTCGTCACAGTGGCCCTTGCGCGCAGTCCCGAGAGCGTCACCTTGTCCGCCGTGCTACCCGGCCCGATCGCGCCTGTCGGGACAGTGAACAAGACGTTGATCTGCTTCTTCTTGAAGCTCTGCGGCATGCGTGCGGCCGTGACGGTGGTTGTCCCGCTCATTCTGCGATCCTTTTCAGGCAATAAAAAAGCCACCCGGTGAGGGGCGGCAAGAAAGTGTGCAAGATTCGTTTTGTTCCATACTGCTAATCAGATATATGCGAAGCATGCCTCTCCAATATCCGCCTCAAGTTGGCGACTTGCTCCTTTGTGATTATCCTCAGTGGATTGAATTAGGCGACCTAGAAAAAGGTGAAATGCAGAAAAGACGGCTCGTAGTCGTCTTGCAGAATCGTCTGCCCAGACGGTCTGGACTGGTTACAGTGATACCGTTGAGCACATCGGCTCCGCATCATGAGATTGAATATCAATGCAAAATTACATTTGAGCGCAGTCCGCCTGATCCGTTCACTGGATTAGTGAAATGGGCAAAAGCAGATATGATAAATACTGTTTCATATGAACGTCTTAGTCTTCCATATGATGGAAAATGTACAGAAACAAGAAAGCGGAAGTACATCAAAATCCGACTTGAAAAAGAGCAAATGGCCGAGATTCGAAAGTGCGTGTGCAGAGCTCTCGGTATGGAATTGTTGACCCAACACCTATGAAACAGGTATAACATCCTTGCATGAGGTGCTGGACTATATGTTCGGTACGCTCCTCAAGTCCACGAAAGTGGCGGGCATTGAGACGATAACAAGTTAAATTGCTGACAAGGGGGTCTTCCGAGACCCCCTTTTTTTTGTGCGTGCTAAGACCGCTTGGTGAGGGGCGGCTCCATAGTCAGGCGCAGAGCTTCGCTCCTACGCGCTCATTCCGGCGCTCGAAAGCATTGGCGGCTTTGTTGAACCGCTCCTCAAACTCGCTCCGCTTGAGGGCGACGTAGGGGAACTGCCGAAGGAACTGGGCCTTGTCCGCTCGGGCGCGCTCTGTTTTCGGCTGGTAATCCTCAATCTCATACCAGAGATCCGCAGCGGCCTGGTCGGCCGGGACGCCGTTGTAGCGCAGAGCCGTCCAGCGGTTCATCTCGTTGATCAGCATGGCGTCCGACGTGATGAGTTGAACGCGTGCCCTTGCGGCCTGCTCCTGACGCTCCGCCGTTGCCAGCGGGACATAGTTCATGACACCGGCTCCGGCTTCTTGGCGAAAGGGGGCGCCTCCATTTCCATCAGGCTTGGGTCGATCTTCGCGCCCGGCACGATCTGGGCCAGCTTTGCCAGACCTTTCGGCAGGACCTTCACCGTGTCGCGGGTCTTTTCCTCGCCATTCGGATCTGTGTAGGTGGCGATTTTGTGCCAGAGATATCCGGCATCGATCTTGCCCTGATAGGCGAGCCAGTTCTTCGCGTTGTTCCGGCGATAGATCCACTGCGACGTGGCCATGAACGCGATCAGCGCCTTGGGCTTGATCTGAAGGATCTTCGCAGCTTCCGTCACGCCGTATGATCCGTCTGCCGTGCTAATGCGGTCGAGGGCGGCGGCTTTGGGTGCCGTGAGAGCCAACTGCGCTTTCTGCTTGTCCACAACCGATTGCAGACCTGCGAGCGCACGCACGGCAAGCTGTTCAGGTGTCTCGGGCGCGGCCATCGTATAACCGCCTGTCTTGCGGATAGACGGAATGACCTCGGCGGTGATCCATTTCTTGAAACGCTTGGCCGCCGCCTTGCGGCTGGTCAGGACGAGCGACCACAGGCCGGACTCGTTGATGATGGTGCGATCTGCGTTGAGATTCCCACTGTCGGTAATAACGATAGTGGACTTTTCGTCTTCATCAAGCCGATTGGCCGCATCGGGTGCGTTGCGGATTTCCAGTACTGAGCACACATCAGTTAGAACCCACCAAGGCTCTCCAGCCTGATCGAGTACACGGACTTCTGCCCCTTCGAACGAGAAGGGAATAAGGTTTGAGCCTTCAACGGCTTTCGTGATAACGTATGACATCGCAGTATCTCCTAGATCACTGTTGAGAGGCATCGGGGGATTGTTTGGCGACGTGCCCCGATGCCTTTTCTTTTTCCATTTCCTGCCGAAGCAAGAACGTTATGTGCGCACCCATCGTGCGCTCCTGCTGCCTTGCGCGGCGCTGTAGGAAATCCTTCACGCTTTGCTCAAGCCGGATGTGGATTTGGGGATATCGTATGGTCATGGCTCCTGCTACCAGTTTGGTACAAATATCAAATACCAAAATGGTATCATTGCCGTCAATACCAAATTGGTACAGCGTGGAGAAATGACGAAAAACGAGTCTCAGATCCACGTCCGAGTTCCAGATGACTTAAAATCTCATTTGGAGGAATCTGCCAAAATTGCGGGCCGTTCATTGAATGCAGAAGTGGTAAAACGGCTTGAAGCATCAGTCTTTTCAGATATTATCCCCACTAATATGGCTGAATTTGACGGCCAGTATCTTGAAGCGGCAGAGATGTACATAATGGTCGCAGATGATGCGTCTGTAATGAGGCTATTATCAAAACGTTTTTTAAATAGGAAAAAATAAATTAGTCCTGATATGATTTTCATCATATGGTAATTTAACTAACTTTATATTATATAATACTGTCTTACAATTAAGGATTTTTATGTTTAAAAAAACATTTAAATATATTTCATGCGTTTTTTTCTCTATATTTTGCCTAGCTGTAGTGGGGCAATTTGTTTCCCCAACAAAGAATTTTAGTAATTATAGCGCAGCACAACAGCGTCCAGATGTTGAAGAAGAAAAATCCTATCTCTCAGGGCGAACCAACCTAACTTCTGCTCAAAATAATGCAGTCAGGTCCGCGATAAATTACTTAAATATGTCTGGTTTTTCGCGCGATGGTCTTATCCATCAACTATCATCTGATGCTGGAGATGGTTACTCAGTAGCCGATGCTACTGTTGCAGTGGACAGCCTAGCTGTAGACTGGAATGAAAATGCAGTCCGGTCTGCTAAACAATACCTTGAAATGTCAGGATTCTCCTGCAAGGGCCTGATTCACCAATTGTCCTCAACGGCTGGGGAAAAATATACATTAGATCAGGCAACTTATGGTGCCCATAAGGCTGGAGCTTGCGGGCCAACGTGAAAAGTCGCCCCGCAATGCGGGCGCCAATATTATGAGGCGGTCTAGCCCGCGTCACTCTCCCAAAAGCCATTCGTTTTCTGACTCCCCCTCCACTCTCCGGCATGTTACGGAGTGTGAATGGAGAGTAAGTAATGAAACAAAAAATATTTCATACCCAAGGCAGTTTTTCTGTAAGTGAAACAACGGTTAAAATAGGGGAAATGACGTTTCCTCTTCGTCAGGTGGCGTATATGAACGTCACCCAACAGCCTACCTCTCTCGCATGGATGGTATTTGTAATAGGATGTATTTTTGCTGGGGGCTCTATTCTGTCCTGCTATGATAACGGACAGTTCCACACTACAGATAATGCTCTTGTCGCTTTTATTGTGTCAGGAATAATCGCGGCAGTTGCTTTATATTATGCATTGAAGCCAAAGTACTATTTCTCGATCAAGTCATCCAATGGAAGCGGATATACCGTGTGGAGCCGTGAGTATTCGGATTTGGCGTCTATGCGAAACGGTGTCGAAAAAGCACTCGTGGGCATCTATGTGCCGCAAAATGATTTGACGACGTAATTTCTCACCTCCCCAAGTTTGACCGGACTCCGTCCAGTCGGGGAGGGGAGGGTAACGAAACGGCATCCCATTAAATCGCACATACAATTAGTTTGACTCCGTCAGTCTATCCGTATATACAATAAGCCATGAGATACGACTGGGATGAAGCCAAGCGCCTGAGCAACATTGAGAAGCATGGCGTTGATTTCGTGAGCGCCGAAGACTTTGAGTGGGATGCGGCGTTCATCAGGGCCAGCCAGTCTTCGAACGAGCCACGCCTTGTTGCGCTTGGCCCGATTGGCGACCGTCTTCATCTGCTGGTGTACAGCATCGAAACCCGCACTGTTCGTATCATCAGCCTGCGGAAGGCCAACAAACGGGAGGTATCGCTCTATGTCTCGCAAGACTAACATCATCATGCCGACTGACGAGGAAGACGCCCGTATCAATCAGGGCATTGCACTCGATAGCGACAATCCGGAACTCACGGAGGCAGACTTTCGGGCCATGAGGTCAGCCGAAGAGGTCGCGCCTGTACTGGCAAAGGCAAGACGTGTCCGTGGCCCCCAGAAGGCCGCCACGAAGCGCTCAGTCTCCCTTCGGCTAGATCAGGATGTGCTTGAGAAGTTCAAGAGCACTGGGCCAGGATGGCAGACCCGCATCAATGAGGCACTGCGCCGAGCTTGAGCGCTTTCTGCCTCATCCTCCGCGTCAAACTCCGGCATCTTACGGAGTAAGAATGGCGAGACAGCTTTAGGGGGCGATCTCATTTTGGGCGATCATAAGTATGCATTAGAGCCGCCGCCGTTCGACCCTCATGAGGCAGCAAAGGAAATGCTCAGGCTGTTTGGTGAGGGCGCTGAGGAAATGGCTTCTTACCGCTCAGCCATGTTTTTAGCCTCTGGTGACATGCATCGTGGCCGTGAATGGCTCCTGGTGAAGGCATGTATCGCTGATTTGACTTGGGCAGCGAAACGTCCAGAGGGCCCGCTTAACTGATCCTCTGTTATTCATTCTCCATCTAGGGGCACTGGACATGGAAAAGGAGAGAATAATGGTGATTCTCAGAAAAGTAATGTTGGCAGGCTGTCTGACGCTCATTAGCGTTCCGGCCTACGCTTTTCAGCCGCCTCAAACCAAGCCGCACACGCCCGTAAAACCCGATCAGAATGTTCAAATTCTGGATGACGGGCATTACCGAAACGTGGATGGAAAGATAATTCACTCTCCCTCGCATACGGCTGGCAATCGAGTTCCTGCTGGGGCTTCGGCGAAATGTGGAGACGGTTCCTATAGTTTCAGCCAACATCACCGTGGCACGTGCTCGCACCACGGTGGCGTAGAAGAGTGGCTGTAATTACCCCGTGTCACAAAAAGTCAGCACATACCGCTCACCCAACCCGTCAAAGGTCGGATCGTCACTTCCCTGCGTATCCATGAACACGAAGTCCCCTCCGAGGCCAAGATAGGCAGCGTGCATCACCGGGTTCAGGTTCTGGCATATGGCTCCAGCCACGATCAGGGCGTCATTCAGCCAGACGTTCATGTAAAGCCCGGTGGAACGCTGATAGACGTCGAGCCGGACGAGCTGCTGGTCCAGGACGACATTGAGGGTCTGGCTGGCCGTCGGAGCCAGGGGGATTTGCACGACGCTCACAGCGTGACCCCGAGAACAGAGGTTTGAACGGGCAGGGAAGGCATGGTGGTCTGGACCGTGCCGTTCTGGATGGCCTGCTCGCCCTGCGGCTGGGCCGTGTTGGTATAGGCCGCCGTGCCCGTATTGCGGATCTGCCGGATCATGATCTCTGTCATGAGCATGGTCACGCCGCTTCGGCTTTCCCGTCGCCAGCGATATCCGAGAATGTTGGCGTTCGTCGCCGTAAACTCCGGCGTCACCACGGAATAGAGGTTCGTGTCCGCGCAAAGGCTTTCGAGCGTGGACAGAAACGATGCCCTGACGTGCTGGCCGGTTGCCCCGGACAGGTTCGGGATCAGTTTGGTGATGGCAGACAGAAGCCCATCTGAGCCGGTCTCGCTACCGTCGCACACCATGATGACCCGGGCGTTATAAGGCACCTTCACCTTGTTGTAGGATGCAAATGCACCACCTTCCAGCGGGGCATCCGAGACCGTGTAGCTGTTTTCGTACTCCACCCCCATCACGCGCCCGGATGTCAGAAGCTGCTGGTTCCCGTTCCCGAAAATTCCCCACTGCTTGGCAGCCTGAGACGTGATGTAATTCTGAACCACTCCAGCGAGGGCCGTAGACGCAACCGCATCCACGCCAGCACCGATCGACTGACCAAGAAGGGCAGGGACGCCCACCGCAACCGGGATGTCCCAGATTGAGGGCATGGAAACGGGGGCAAATGCCATCAGGTCTGTCCTTGCGCGTTTATGAGAGGGAGAGTCCGGCGAAGTTCTTCATGGAAATCGCGGGCAAGCTGCTGGGGATTGTCCGTGTTTGCATGGATATGGACATCGCCTACGTGGACTTCCGTTGTGTGCGTGGTGTTCCCGGTAGCGCCCTGCGCCGCGATAGCGGCCGTAGCCGCGTCAGAATACCGCGTGCCGGCCGTCCCGAACGCATCATGCCCGACCTGCCCGGTACGCATCCAATTCAGCGCCCCGCCTGCGCCCTGATTGTGAGCATAGGCGAGGATGGCATACTGGCGCGTCGTGGAAGCGTTGCGGAAGTCTGCGCTCTTGGAGCGGAGAACGGCTGCGTTCTGTTCGGTGTAAGCCTTGAAGAACCGTTCCTGCATCGCGGGATCGTTCAGGAACTGGCTTTGTGACGGGACAGCTTCATGCAGACGTCGGGCCGCGTCCTGAATGGCTCCCGCGCCCATCTGATACTTCCCGGCATACTTTCCGCCTGCGCCGCCCATGATGTCGTAACGTCCGTGGCTCTCAATCCCGGCCACGCTCCGCGCATATGCCCCGAATGGATCAGGGCCGAACGCACCCCGCGCCCGTAGACGATCAACTGCGCCGCTTTCGCCTTTGTTGAGGCCTTCCGCATGGAGCGCGGCATAGCCAACTGTTCCCCACCCAGTCAGACGGGTTGCGAGTAGCGCCGCTCGGCCAAGAGTAAGGGAGCCGCCAGCCGCATCCGTTCCTTCTGCCAGATAGGGCGAGAGCTTTCCACCTCCCATCCTTTCCGCTTCTGATGCCGCAGTGTCAGCTATCGGGAGCGCCAATGGAGCGGCCTCCTTGATAAGCGATTTTGCTCCACTCGCATTGCGGCCTTCTTCAAGGTAGGTGCTGCGCTCGACTACCTTTTCTGCTTTATTTTTCGCCCCTAGGCCTTCCTTGGCGCTCTCAGGTGCTTCGGCTACTTCAGCGCCTCTGGTTACCTTCCCTTCTGCGCTGTTCTTGGCAGGCGCACCGGCGCCACCCCCGCACTCACATCCGCAAGCGGCGCTCCTCAGCGCTTCGATATTTGCCCCACCCATGAGGAGGGCCTTGATACCTCGGATAGCCATGACGCCCGTGACGGCAGTTCCCACGGCCCCGAGAGCAGTCCCAAGAGCGACCACGCCAAGTGTGATCTCCCCAATGTGCTTGGCAAGATCCGGGTTCTCTTTCTCCCAGGCGGTGATCTTCGTCACCACACCATCAATGGCAGGCGTCAAATCGCCAAGGATTGCCCTGCCGAGACCTTCCGTCGTCGTGGTCAGATCGACCCAGTCTTTCAAGAGCTGCTGGCTATCCCGGATCTGATCCGAGGTTGGACCTGCGTTTTTGAACTGGTTCTGCAATTTATCGAACGCAGCCGTGGTCTGGTCGATCAGGTTGATCTCTCCCGGGCCGATACCAAGCTGGGACAGGAGGGTGTTCTTGACGCCCTGGTCCATTCCCTGCGTTGACCGGTTGAGCTGCTGTAGAATGTCCTGCCGGATATGGCCGCGCTGATCCGTATAGTTTCGGACGCCAAGCTGTCCCATGATGCGCTGAAGGTTGCCTGCCTGAGCGGGGTCAACCAACATGCCCTGCATCGATTGAAATGATGCCCCGACTTCCTGCGCTGACCCGCCTACAGCCATGACTGCCCGCTGGAGCTGATAAAGACCACGCGGATCAATGTTCAGCCGCTGCGCCATGTAGCCGAGTTCGGCGTTGGAACGGGTGATCTCTGATGTGAAGGCCTTGAGCGTACGGCCGCCTGTGAAAACGGCCAGCAGGGCGAGGGCTTCCGTGCGAGCGCGGGAAAACCCGTCGGCCGCAGCCTTGCCGCTGTCCGTCAGGGCGCCCTGGGTTTTGGTCGCGCTGCGTTCAACCTGATCGAGGCTCTTGGACGCCTGCTGCGCACCCTTGGCGACGCCTCGGCCATCAAGCCCGAGTTGAATGACCAGGCTGTCGATGACGTTCGCCATGGTGGTCCTAGACCTTATTGTATGCCGTGACCATCGCCGCTTCCCACATCAGGAGCATGTCTTCGCTGTCATAGACGGTCATCAGTTCGTGGAGTGTCGCCATCCGTTCCCCGATGACCGTAGCCATGATGCGAGAGAGGTTTACGGCGGTGGCGGACTTACGGGGCTGACCGCCCGGATCAGGGACGCCGCGAGTGGGGAACTCTGGAAGATCGCGGCCTTGAAAAAACCCACATGGAGATTGAACGCCTCCGTTCGCAGGTCCGTCAGCGTTTGCGGGTCCGAGATGTCCGCGTCAGTCAGATTGACGGGCATCATCCCTTCCATTCGGACGATCTGAACACAATTCAGGAGCGCTTCGAACGCCTTGTCGCAGGCCTCATCTTCAATGTTGGCGAAGATGGTCATAGACATGGAGGCAATCCCGAGGATGCCTTCTTCCATTGCGCGCTGAACGGCCTTGTCCAGCATGGCATCTGACATCTTGTTCGTGCTCTGGATCACCGCCTTGGACAGGTGCCGTGCCCACTTGTCGGCGGCAAAGGCCGACATGCGGGTGATGATGAACTTCTTGCCCACGTCCTCTCCAGATGCGGGGCTCCAGTCTATGCTCTTCATCAGATGCCTGCCGGGAAGACTTTTTCCCACTGGATGGTGAAAGCCCGGGCCTCAAGGACCGTGCCGCCGTTCGGGGCAACGCTGCCTGTCATCATGGCACCGTTCGTGAACGTGTATTTCCGCTTGGTGGACGGAACAGTGAGTTCTGCGCCGAGAGAAATAGCCGTCATAGTTGACTGCTGCGCCGTCCAGATCGCCTCAAGATAGACCAGAGACGGCGAGGCGGCGGAGAAGGTCAGTGTCTGGTTCACCGGGCGCGGGACATATCCGCGGTTCAGGACGCCATCGATGGACATCTGGGATTCCAGCATCTCAACGGCTTCCTGCTCCCATGCCCGGTCAGTGCCCCAGTTCTGGAGCGTGATCGGCGCATCAAAGAGAGAGGCGATCGTCAGCGTCATGATGCCATTGGCTGACGTGATGAAATTACCGGCCATTACTGAACCTCGATCGATGCAAGATTGATGGACTGCACCGATTCACCGTCGGTGTACCAGAACTGCGGCTGGATCGTGCCGCGCGCCCCGCGAACAGAGGCCGCTGCGGTCGAGGCATTCGACTTGAAATACCAGCCGCGGGTCTGAAGGGTGGAAGCGATATCGATCCCGGCCGCGTTGTTGACCTCAAGGATTTCAGCGGCGGTCAACGTTACGCCAGCCCGGATCGCCCCGAACGCCAGCGCCTGATCGATTGTCGGCTGCGCGGCGGCTGACACCAACGCATCGCCCTGCGTATTGAAGGGGATATTCCCTGCCGTGAGCAGAAGGTTCAGCATGTCAGACTGGAAGGACGCATTCATCCAGATCTGGTTGATGTAGCTGTCAGCCCATTTGAACTGACCCGAGACCATACCGCCGCGCGTGAACGTAAAGCGGCCGAGGCCATTGGCATGCAGGCCATAGAAGCTGTAGCCGTTCGCCTGGAGAGCGCTCGCTGCGGTGCCAGTCGTGACTGAGGCTGTTACCGCAGGGAACTGGCGCCCGAACAGGTTCCAGCGACCACTGGTCGCGTCAAAGTTCAGCGACGCCATCCAGCCAAGCGCGGCCGCGGCAAAGACTGGGTCCTGATAGAGCGCAGACACGCCATCATAAGCGCCTGAGGCCAGCCACGGACCGAATGCTTCCGCGCTGTCCAAAACAGTCGCCTGAGCATCCGTATCCCAGATCACGATCCAGAACCGCTTGTTCTGCGATGCATTCCACGTCGCAATGACCTGCTTGTCCGCGGTGGCAGGTTCAAAGGCGAAGGAGATGCCTGCGAAGTCCTGCGATTGCCCGATCAGCGCCGATAGGTAATCGCCGAAATCTTGACTGTCGCTGGCGATCTTGCCCGCGAAGTAGAGTGTGGATGGGGTCTGGGTCGCACCGGTGAAGCTGCCGAAATAAGCAGTCGCCATCTGCGCTTCAACAGTTGCGCTTCCACCCGCCGCCGTGGCCACGTCTGCCGCATTGGTATAGGCGACGATGGTGCCGTCAGCCGCTACTGCGGCATTCTGGGTAACAATCAAACCCTTGATGAAATCCACTCCGCCCGCGACATTAATCGCGCTCGGGGAGACACTCACCACCTGTGAAATGGGGATAGAAGTCTGGGTCGCCATCTAAGGCTTACTCCTGCGTAGGGGGAAGGTCGGCCGCGTAGGTCGTGACCGTGATCTTGTCGGCGAACTGCTGGGGGATGGTGCGCTGGTAGTTGACCTGCATTTTCAGATCGACGGACCAGGCGTCCTCATATTGATCCTCGCCGTTGACGAAACCGAGCTGACGCGGCTCTGCGGCGGAGAGGGGCGATAGGACCGGTGCGTTGGTCTGGAGCCAGTCCGTCGTGTAGAAATCGCGCCACAGCCCGCAGACCTGCTTGAGGGCGTCACCGGCGCCCGTGCCGAATGCGCTGACCTGCACTGTGACCTCACGCAATTCCGTGACGACGCGAGAGGCGTCTGTGTAGGACCAGCCGTTCGTGGTCAGCAGGCGCGTGGTGATGAGCTGCATCACGCAATACGGGCCAACCGGTGAGGGCGTTCTGTTCTGCTGGCCCTGCTTTACCCGGAAAGGCGAGGGGAGCACCGTCTTGAGGTATCCGCCCAGAGCCTGATAAAGCGCGCTGTCTGTGGGGGTGAATGTTATTCCTGAGCTAGCGACGTCTGGCGCGTCACCACAAGTTTCGACCATCGTCCGTATCCCCATTCTTCAAGCACCTGCGTGACCAGCCAGTCCGAACCGTAGAAGTTCAGCACGTCTCCGCCTGTATGAAGCGCCCGGTTCAGCCCCTTGATGCCGCCCGCGATGTAGACGGCCCTCATGTCGGACTGCTGGGTGATGTTCTGGATGCGCTGGAGGTCCGACGTGCTCAGGGCCTGCACCTTGATGGAGACCAGGATTTCCAGAGTGCTCGGCGTCACGCTGAAATCGGCGTTGACCGTCTCGCCGTCTGAGACCTTGAGAACGGCTTGAATGGGCGGGTTGACCACGTTCGTGGCTGCGTTGGCGATGCCGAAGACGTTAATCACTGACCACCTCGTATCCCACGCTGTTCAGCATGTGCCCGGTGTCGATCAGGGGTTTGTCGAAGCCCTTTGAACGGATTGTCGAGGGAGCGTTGGGAGGATCGCCGAGGCTCCGAATTTCTTCCTGAACCTGACCGACAATCGCTTCCGCCGCTATATCGAGAGCCTTGTCCAGATCGCCCTTTGCCTGCTTGAGAGCGGCGGCAAGTAGAGCGGGCCACTGGTCCCGGTTATTGGCGATGGCGTTGCGCATGAATGGCCGAGGTGGGATGGTAACGGTATGCGCCGGAACGGTATGCGTCGTTTCAAAATTGGACGACTTGGCTTTGACAAATTTCCCATTTTTGCGAAAGGACCCATCAGCCGCGACTGAGCGATAGATCTTCTGCTCGCGCTCAGGGACATCAATCTGGCCGCCGAATTCGTTCTGATAAGCAATGGCGGCCACTGGCAAGCCATCGGCATATGCAGCTCCAGGGGCAAGTCCGCTTTTATCCCGATCCCCTGATTTTCCCTTGGGATACGTCGCCCCCTCCAGAAAACCGATATTCATCTGCATCTGATTGGACTTCTTCAGCACCCGCTCAAGCAGCCGGGCCATCCAGTTCTTCTGCGCCCCCTGAACCTTGCCGTTCAGCGTTGCCTGAAGCCGGGCCATGCCCTTGATGATTGTCTTTGCCATCAGGGCCAGATCCTTGCTCGAGGCGACCGTCCGGGAACGAAGCGCATCTGCCTGAGATACGCCGTCATCTGCCAGAAGGTCGCGCCATACTGCGTTTGCATGAACCAGACCGATGACTGACTGGCCGGTCCCATATCGAGGGAAACCGAGGTCGATCCCTCGGAAGCTGAGGCAACGCGCCCGACTGCCCCCACACCATTTCCCCCAGCATCAGCAGGGAGGTTGAGTTGCGCGAGATGGGCAGTCAGAAGATTGAGCAGGCGCGCCCTTCTGCCGAGGTTCTGGACCGGGCTGCGGGGGGTGTTGTTGAGGATATCGCAAGCCTGAGCAAAGTAATCCTCCGCCTGCACCTGGTTGGTGTTTGGCGCCAATGCCGGATAGAGGGCCGACCACGTCGAATAATCGAACGTGACGACGCCCGGTTGCGACGTGGCCGACCCGCTCATCAGGCCGCGACCCGGGCTCGTGCCGCTTCCTCAGCCGCAGCAAGACCCTTCCGCTTGATCTCCTCCGGGTCGAGGGGTTCAAAGCCGGTCTTCTCGGTCTTGAACTCGTCCACTCGGGCATTTGCGCGGGCGTCCGTCTGCTCTGCGAACACACACCGGTTCTTCACCAGATCGCTGTCGGCATTCTGCTTCAACCAGGCATCCCAGAACGCCTTGTCGACCGTGGTGCGGCCGACCCGACCGAGCAGCACGTTGTCCTTGGGATGGTAATCCGGCGCGCGGTTTGCCCCCTTGATCTCGACTTCCTTGACGTAGCTGACGGGGCTCAGGTCAGGACGCTTTTCCTCGCTCAGCTTGGCGCGGCGCTCTGCGTCTCCCTCGGGGGAGAGGCGCAGACGCAGGCCATGCGGCATACGGCAAAGTACGGTGACGGTATCAGCCATGTCTTAGATCCCCACCATCTGAGCAACAGCCATTGGACGCTTCCAGATCGTGCCCCAGCCGCCACGCGACATCTTCTGGCGCGCGTTGGTGGAATACTGCTCCAGGCGATGCATGGTCAGGCGCTCGGTGAACGCCGTAGTGACGGTCTCGACGCCATCGATTTCCGGCGCGAACATCTGCATGACGTTGGCGCTGGTGTATCCACCCGACATGGTGACACCGGCTTCCGGCAGGAAGACGATCTCCATGTTCGGCCATGCTTTCTTCAGCATGTCCTCAAGGGTGATCCCAAACTGGTTGGTGTAGGTCATCACCTGCGACAGTTCGGACGGCGCAACAACCTTCAGACGGGTCTGGTTGTTGATGTTGCCCATCATCGCCTTGTTGAGGGCGGCGAACAGGGTCACGAAGTCCGGATAGATCAGGTTCGGGTCGCTGGTGCTGCTCCACGAGGTGGCAGTTCCGCTCTTCACAGACGCCGTGATGGCAGCCGGGAGAGCCGGGTCATTCAGCGCGCCGTAGTTTTCCAGGCCCGTGAGGCCAAACAGGTTCAGCAGGTTCTGCTGCTTTTCGAGAACCGACGAACCGGCCGTGCGCTGCTCGGCAACCCAGTCGATGCTGCCCATGCCCATCATCTCGGATTCCAGATCGCCATACTTGGCCCAGGTCTGGAACGTGAAGGACTGACGGTTAACCCAGTTGGCGTTTGCCGAGCTGTCGCCAGCCTGCTCAAAATCACCGTAAGCCACAGCGTAGCCGGAGGATTCCAGAACCGGGAACATGACCGTCTTGATCGCGCGGTCGCCCTTCTTCTGAGAGCCGTATGTCTCCTCGGACTTGGTCGGCGTGACAAGCTGACGGATTAGCTGCGGATCGACCATCGTGTTGATGACAGCAGGAATGCCGCTGTTCGGGGCCGTGACAGAGCCGAACGACGGGGCCGCATCATAGGCGTTCCCCTTTTCGCCCACATAATGCGTCACGCCCGGGAGATTGATGCCCCAGTCCAGGGCGAGACGGGGCGCGTCTTTCTTGAACGAAGCCATTATTCGTTGCTCCCGGCAATCGGCGCAACTGCACCGGAAATGATGATGGTGGAACCGGCCGCGCCGCCCTGAGTGACGATCCAGCCCGTCGCGATGTGGCCGTCAGGCGCAGACGCGGGCGGCCCGCTTGCGAGGGAACCGTCCGTCGTAGAGGCATAGACGGTCTGTCCCGGCGTCGCGGCAGTGGAGGCAGACGCGGCGAAGTAATCGCCGCCCGTCATGAGTTGCACATTGAAGCCGTCCGGCAGCGTCATCGTGCTCTCACCCAGATAGGGCGTAATCAGGCCGGTCTGGTCACGCAGAACAAAGCCTGTCGGGGCTTCGGAGGCGATCGGCTTGTTCAGGACGGTTACGCCGTCGGCCTGCACCCAGCCGAACGCGCCAACCGTGACGCCTCCAGCGCCGGCGACGAAGCCCATCGGACCCGGAATGGCAGAGCGGCGCGGATTTGCCGAAGCGATGCCGCCCGGAAAGCCCTTGCCCCAGGTGTAATTGATCTTGGTAGGGAAACCCATCGGGGCCGCTCCTTACGCTTTGCGGCGAGCAGAAGCGCCCGCCAGAGGGGAATCAGTGTCGATGGCGCTGTCAGCGGCGATGCGGGCCGGGCGCTCGGGCCGCTTGGCGTTGATTGCCATGCTGACGAGGGCGGGAAGGGCGCTCTCGTGGACGCTGGCAGCATCCTGTCCGATCTGCTTGAGCGCGTAGCGATAAATGTCGCCCGCGCTATCCATGCCGATCACGTCACCGACGAGAGGGCGGACGGCTTCACGCGCGTCCTGCGCCTGCTTGTTACGGCGGCGTTCCTTGGAAACAGCGTCGTCAATCAGGCGAGAGACGGAAGCGGCGTCCATGCCCTTCTTGTCGTCTTTCTTCTCGTCCTGTTTGTCGTCGTCTTCGTCGGCGGCCTGATCGTCGTCATCGTCCTTATCGGAGGCCTTGGCGTCTTCCGCCTTCTTGCCGTCCTTGTCGTCGTCGGACTCGTCCTCGGCCTTCTTCTTGTCGTCGTCCTCGGTTTCGTCCTCGTCCATGCACTTCTTGACGTCTTCTTCGGACGCATCCATGGCGAGACGGCCGGACTTGAGAGCGGCTGCAACCTTCGCCGCAGCAGACATGGGCTTGTGGGCAGCCATGCTCGTTTCCTTCGTGATGTTGGGTGGTGCGCTGTCGCCAATGATGGCGGTCTTCACGCGGGGTTCTTCCACCAGGGCGAGGTGGTTGAAGCGGATATTGACCATCTTCAGCGTGTAGCGCTGACCGTTGATCTCACCGGTCTCAAGGACGGTCTCGTAGGCGTATCCAGCCGAGACGCACCGTTTGGAACCGTCCTGAATTCGTTTGATGGCGTCGCCGTCCCAAATGGCGAGTTCGCCAATCAGGTCGGGCGCTTGGAACGTCGCGTTGCTGACGCTGCCGACCGTGATCTCGCGGGGGTGATCCTCAGCACTGATTGGCTGGTGGATCTCAATAATCGGCTTGCCGTTGATGCTCGATGCGGCTTCCCGCAAGGCATCGGCGCCCCGATACATCCAGTAGATCTCGTCCGGGTTCAGCCCGAGACGTTCTGCGCCATTGATCTCCCGCCCGTAATAGGGCGAGACCACAGCCGCACTGAGCACGCAACGCTCAACGTGCAGATGCCCGTCCGCGTCGATGCGCCGCACCGACCGGTCCAGAGCCATGATTGTGTCTGTCATTTCAGGTATCAAACCCCGGAATAATCACCTGCGATGTGCAACGGCAGTTCGGATCTTCCCCAGGGAAAATAAGTCTACCGTCCCCATCCACGTCCGCACCCTTGCGAATGTCGTAGCGAAGTCGTTTCCGCCCGGCCTCGACATGCTTGGGCCGCGGGTGCTTGCCGGCGCTTGAATGGCACCAGATCGCCTCGGTCAGTCCCAGATCAATCTGACGAGTCCGCGTGATGAAGGACGTGGCTTTGTTGTTCTGGTCCCGAGCGATGAAGGCGGCGCGGCGTTGCGTGATGCCGTACCGCTCTTTCAGGCCCTTCGTCAGGGTTTCCAGATCGCGGCCGGCCATAACGGAACGCTGCACCATCCCCGACACTTCCGTCAGGTGGTGTTCGGCAATGCTTTTGATGAGACCGACGTTCTCGTTGACCAGCCCATCCAGTGTGTCCGTCACAGCTTTTGAAGGCCGGAACTTCACCGCAAATCCGGCCTGCTTCAGCCGGTCCATCAGTGACACATCCGAATGACGCTGCCAGCGCTTGGACTGCATCTCTGCCATCTTCCGCGCCCGGTCATCGAACAGCCCGCGCCACCGGGCCGTGAGCTTGTTCATGACCTTCTGAAGCTCGTCTGCCACGCTATCCTGCGCGATGACATCTTCATGCTTCCGGTAGTTGGCCTTGAGCCAGTAGGTCAGGCTGTCGTCCATTTCCCGGACGAGGCGCATCAGGTCGCGGTAGTAGGCTGCCTCAAGCGCGGCACTGGCCCGGGTTGGCTTGAGGGCCTTTCCGGTTGCGGAGGTGCAGCGGAGTTGGGTCAATCCTCTTCCCCTTCGCCCTTCTTGAGGAGGCTTTCCATGTCCGGCATCTGCTCGGGCTCTGGTGCCTCAGGCGGAGGCCCGGTCAGATCCACACCCTTGAAGATGGAGTGATCGTCGGTCGCTTCACGTTCGCGGCACTCTTCGGGCGAGACGATGCCCGCCGTGGACAGCACCGCCATGAGGTCGGCCTTGATCTTCTCGATCTCAGCAAGCTGCTTCTCGTCCATCTGCCAGAGCGGAACGAAATTGAAGGACAACCCTTCATCAATCTCGCCCCAGAGATGGATCTGGACGGCTTCAAAGATCCGCTGAAGCGACGGACGGATATTCGCTTCCTGAAAGGCGGAAATCTCGTCGTAAAAGACACGGATCTCGCCTTCTGATGAGGCGTTCAGACCTTGCGGCTGGATACCGAACAGCTTGACCAGAGGGATACCGGGGATCGAGGCCATTGCCTCCATCGACTGCGCCTGAAGGCTGTCCAGCCCAGACAGCGGCGTGGCGATGATCGAAGCATCCTCACGCTCCTTGTCCACCACGATCGTGCCCTGACCTTCGGACACGTCCTGCATGTACGAGGCGCGGCCCTGCACGGAGGCCATGTCCACATCGCCATAAGGCATCGGCTGGGCGTCCATGCCCGGGCCCATGTCCGTCTGCATGTTCCCCGTCATGTCCGTTTTCAGGACCAGCTTGGAGAAATTGCGGACGATAGTGGCCGTGCTGTTACGCGTGGCCAGATAGTTGTGAACGTAGGCGCGCAAAAGCTGCGTGAGAGACTGGCCGCCGAAGTTGAACGCCGGGGCGAGGATCTGGCTGACGGGGTAGGGGATCGTAGTCAGGAGGCGGGAACTGTCCACCATCGTGCCGAGGACCCACCAGTTGTCTGGCCTGTAGAAGTTCGGCGCCAGCGGGTTGTTCGCGTTATAGCTGTTCGGCGTCGTCCAGATCGGCTCAATGTTGGCGAGCCGTTCCAGTGTGCCTTTCGCCATGCCGTTCTTACCGATCACCAGCGGCGTGGACTGCGCTTCTGTGGTGAGGGCCGCGCCCTTGACGCCGATCCATATATGTCCGAGCCCGAACGTCAGGCCGTGCAGGACGTGCCTTTGAATGACGCGCCGAACGTTCAGCCGTTCGAACTCGCGCTCAACTTCCTGAATACGCTGTGCGGCTTCCTCGTTCTCTTCCGTGTCCCCGCCCTGCTTGTCGGACCGAAATTCGATCCATTCGCGGGTGGCTTCACGTGCAATGACTTCGCAGGGTTTGCGGAACTCTGCCCGCTGCGCCATCTGGGCGAGCTGGGGGTAGCCGAGAAAGGCCAGGCCGTCTTCGAAATAGTCACGCAGAACAGGCGCAGCGGTTGCCGCCCATCCGCCCATGTCCCCGACCGCTTCGAGGCTCCCACTGTCCATTGCCAGTGCGTCTGGAGCTTCACCGCGTACGCCTGCGGGCGGCTTATAAGGGTCAAACGCCTCACGCGGATCAAGCGGCAGTCCACTTGAGCCATGCCCACGAAACGAGCGCAGGTTCATGCGCCTGTCAGAGCGTGAAAGCACAGGCTCGCGCCGCTCGGGCAACGGCTTGCGCTCCCGGCTGCGGCTGAACCAGTGTTTCATCAACGTGTCCTTGATTTGTAGCCCGCGAAAGAGGGCATGGAGCGGCGGTTCTGAATGACGCCGTCCAAGGCGTACCGCAGCGCATCGATCCAGTGGTTCCAGTCGTCCACAATGACCGGCAGAACATCTTCGGTCTTCGGATCGACTTTGAAAGCGTAGTGCCGGAACTCTTCAGCGCTGCGAGGGCAGCGGCGATGCACAACGATGCGCTTGAACGCTTTCAGGCGGTCGATGCCGTCTTCCACGCTTCCCGGCCACTTCCTGGCGGGGCTCATGTTGTAGTGATAGCGGGTCGCCATGAAGCTGATGTTCTGGGGAGACGCGCAGTCAGCCTTGATGGGCCAGCGGCGCGTGCCGGGGATCTCATCCAGCACGGCTGGCAGTTCATCCAGATGGATGCCTGTTCCCCCGGCCTCGTAATCGACATACAGCACCTCATCCCGAATGAAGCAGCGCACGGCGGCCGTTGGGTCCTGAGAGAAGCCCCAGTCCAGCCCGAAGAAGAAACGGGCATCATCGGGTGTCTCGAAATCCTCGACCGTGACGCGCTTGCGGAAGATCACCGCATCGGAAATGGTGACGTAATCACCCTCCCAGACATGGTCATATTCGTCCGGCCGCGCCCTCTGGTCCTCCTCGCGCTCAGTCGGCAGCGTGCCATCGTTGAACCACGGGTTGTCGGACCAGTTGGCCCGGACGGCTGTCAGATCAGCACGGTCAGAGCCTTCGCCCCGGAAGAACTCGTCAATCGGGTCATCAGACGACGCAGGGTTCCACGAAGCCCAGATTTCAGAGCCCGGTTTACGCAGCGTCGGTCGCAGCATCCGCCATGAGTAGGAGCTGATCGACTGGGCTTCTTCAATCCAGGCGCGGTCAAAGCCCTCCAGCGACTTGATGCTGTCAGCCGTGTGGTTCTGGAGGCCCTGAAAGACGATCAGGCCATCGCCTGGTGTCTTGATGACCTGATCCTGAACGTCAAAATGATGGTTCAGGTTGAACTGGTTGATCTTGTCGACAATCAACTGCTTGGACGACCGCGCAATCGATTTCTGGATTTCGCGGATGCAGACCGTTCGATGGCCCGGAATGGCGAGGTGTTCTTCAACGGTCAGACCGCCGAAGAAATGCGACTTGCCAGATCCTCGGCCACCAAACGCGCCCTTATACCGGTTCGGCTTCAGGAGCGGCAGGAAGACGCGCGCTGTTGGGATCTCCAGCGCCTTCTTCATGCTCAATCCTTCTTGGGTACGTCCACGACGACCCGTCGAATTTCTGTGAACTCCAGAGGGCCGCCGTCAGCGCCGGTGTGTTCCTGCGTGATCTTGTCGCCGAAATCCTTGGGCAGCATCTTTGATAGAAGCCAGCGGCGGGTATCAACGCGAAGCTTCGATCTTTGCACCACGTCCGTGTTTACGCCGTCCGACCCGTCCTCTTTTTTGTAAGTGTCGTTCGAGCCGTCGTCAGCAATCGCTACAGTTTCCTCAGCCATAGAGTGCAGGCCCATGTCACGCGCACGCGCGTATTGCGCAGAAAATCCATCGCGATCATCAATTACCCAGCCTCGAACCGCAGCCTCAGACGGGAAGCGCTCTTCACGACAAATCTGCCGAAGGAACTTCCCTTCAGCCAATTGAATGCAAATTTCTCGTGCAAGCTCTGGCGTGTATTTTGTTGGTCGCCCAACCGGCTTTTCGGGCTCGGCGGCTGGAATAACTTCCGCCTTCTTCCTCGCCATGACTACCTCACTCGATACCCGGCAATTCCCGCTTCAGCACGCCTCGCATTTATCTCGCGCGTAATGGCGCGATGAACGCGGTGGAGCAGGGCGCGGGGCAGGGAGCCGTCTTTCGTCAGCTTGCCAGCATTGTGGAACACGAAAGGCTTGCACCGGATCAGGTGCGCCATCGACCAGGCCGAGATGCAGGGTGTCAGGAAACTCGATCAGAATATCCGCGCGATGCCTGACGGTCCGCGTCGGGAGAACGGGACACAGGGCTGCTCTGTCTGATTGTAGTCCCGCAATCACATGCAGCGATCCATGCCACTTCACCACATCACCAATCGTGAGTGCGGCTTTGGCCATGGCAGATTGTCCGGGATGAAACTTGCGCTACAGGCGCAATTCTTCAGTGTTGCCCAAACGTATCAGCCGCTGGCGCCAAGTACAAGCGCTTTATTCCGCTCGATCCTGTCCCGAATTTCCTTTCGAACACCGGCATAGGCGCCGGAGAGCTGCTCTAGGATGAAAGCGCATTGCCCGGAAATGATTTTCCGCCCATCCCTCGGCTTCCCCGCCATCAACGCTTCGGCCATCGCCGAGAATGACAGCTCCCGGGCCAGCATCATTTCCAAGCGGACATGGGCGCAGAGTCCCAACCGATCGCGGATCATGCCAATTCGCTCAGCAGCGTTCCCGCGAGAAATGGCGAACGTGTGCACGTCGCCCTTCACATAGTCTTTCGGAAGAACTTCTACGAGAATGTCCAGATACCCGTGGTTTGCGAACACATAGTCGCAGATCCACCATTTCGCAGCCGTGACTGAATCGCCGTTGATATCTCCCGCCATATGCAGGGCATTGACGGTGTTCAGCTTGATCCGCTTCTTGCCCTGCCACTCATAATCTCCCTTCGCCACCCGCTCCGGCGTTGGAGAATTATCCTCCGCTTTCGCGGGAATGAATGCCGTTTTTCGAACAGTCTTCGGCGTTGAAAACTGGCGGATCGTGTCGCCGAGTCCGGCGCGGGATTTCAGGGCTGCTGGCATGAGGGGAGGTTAGTACAGGCGCGGGTAGCTGTACAAGAGAAAGAAACAGTATCATTCTTGAGTGTGCGTCATTTTGAAAGTGCTTCCGGTGACCAATATCCATTCCCACCCTTCATTTCTTATTATGGGAGCGTTGATTGCATTTGGATTTGATTTCAGTATTTTTATATTTGTTAAGTATTTATTAAATCTATACTTGGAAATAAAACTAAACAATGGAAAGTTAAAAATCTCTAGCGCTATCCAAGTCATAGGATTGTTGATCTCAATTCCTCTTATTCTTGGTTTTATGGCGTTGGCCGTGTCGATGAATTATCTATTCATTCATGATTTTTTCAAGAAACCTTAACGCCCCGCCGTCCGGCTCAAGGCTCCTTCGCCCGCGTCACTTTCACCCGTCCGGGCTTCGGATCACGCGGCTCCCCTTGCTCCAACTCCACAACCCGCTTCTCCAGCTTCTCAATCTCCCGCTTCTGACTGTGGATGCGCCGCATGAATCCGGCCTCCCGTTCCGCATGGTGACTGCGCTCGCTGTGCAACTGCGCATGAAGACGCCGCACTTCGGCCCAAGGGTTCAGGTACCAGGGGAGGGGCATAAGCATTCATCTGATTTTTCGCATCAGTTAACTTTTTTTCAATTTTTCAAGTGGCAATCTAGGCCCATAGCGCTGGAGGTGGGACTATGAAGAGCTACGTCGACTGGGATGCCGCCGAGAAATTGGGCGTTGTGCTTCCGCTCTCCGATCATGAACATATCGACACTTCATCAGCTCCTTTGCATGTCTCTGGTGCTCTTTATGGAATGGAGCTCTCACGCTCCCCATTTTTTCAAATAGCAGGACGACCGCTGATGGATGAAATGAACAACGTTCAGGATGCTGCCAAGGAACTTCTTCAGACTTATGGGGAAAAAGCTGTTCTGGTTGCGAGCGACAAGGCTACCTTGGCTTCGTATGCTCGGAACGAGACACGCCGGGATTTTTGGATAGCTGTATTCACGGAAATTCGCTGCACTCATCAGAAACAGGCTCATGTCACTGACAAGGAAAATGCCTGAGAGGAAACCGCGGGCGGATCGTAATCACCACGCCTGCCCACGCTCGCCTTCTTTCTGATCTCTGAACCAAGTAGTCGGCCCGTCGAACCACATGTCCACGATGCAGTCGGGCCAGGTGTTTCCGAATCCGGGGGTGATCTGGCGGTTTTCTGCGCTTTCCAAGCTCTTTTCGACGCTAAAACCTGCTTTCCGAATCATGGGGTCATCCCCTCGCCAGTGGCAGCCTTGAGTTCGCGGATCACCGCGTCAGCCAGAGCACCGGCGCGCGCCAGTTCCGAAGCATCAGGTCGCTTGCGTTCCGGCTCCCTCGGCTTTTCGGCGAGGACAAGGATCTCCCGCAGACCGGCGACCTCGGACCGGATCTGCTCGGCGAAGGGCCGGAGATGCGCGTACAGCTCACCCGGTGCTGGCCAGCGAGAACCGACGGGATAGCCGTTGCGGTCCGGCTGCCGGGTCCATGCGATCCGGGTTTCCGGCGTCCAGGCTCCGACCGGGATGTCCGAACAAACTTCAGCGAAGATCGCAGCTTGAGCCGATCGCGCTTCCGGGGCGGGGGCATTGGTGACGAATTGCGCAAGACGGCCAAGCCAGGTCTTCACGCCGAGCAGCGGACAGGGAAGGGCGGCTGCTTCGGCTGCGGCAAGCTGCAGGCGAACAGCTACAATCCGAGCGGGCGTCAGGTCACTGCGCCAGAGATACCCTTCGCGCTTCGCCTCGATCAGGGCGCGGGTGTCGCCACTGGCCGGGGTGTATTCCGCGTCCGGACGCTTCGTGGCAATGGCGGCTGTGCGGTGAACGATCTGGGTCATGGTCAAAATCCTTCCAGCATTTCGCCTTCGAGCCATGCGGCTTTGTTTCGGGCGCGTTCGGCGTCTCGAGGCGAGCGGCCACCGCGCTGCGCAACCGCGGCTTCGATCCAGGCCACTGGCTCAGCCGGTCGCAGGTCAGCGGCTTCGAGCAGGATCCGGTTCAGGATCGAGGCATCGTCGCCGCAGGCCTTGAGCCATTTCCCGATCAGGCTCCGAGACTGAACCTCGGATTTCCCCGTCAGGCCGCGAACGGCTTGCAGACCCAGCCGGAACAGGGCGGTCCGGGCATCGGGGGGCGATGGACGGGCAGGGAGGGTTTCTGAGACGGCCTCAACCGGCTCGACCTCGGACGGCGACGGCTGGGCCGGCGGCACGAACGAAGTGAGTGTTTCTTTCTTTTTACTCTCCCTCTCCCTCTCTAAGGCATTGCCGTGGGACGTGCCGTCGCTATGCCGTGGCATGTGGTTTTCCGATGCCGTGGCATTGCCAGCGTCCTCGTCTTTTTTCTGCCAGCGCTTTGCCGCGCGCTCGCGCTGAGCGGTGCGGGCTTTCCATGCGTGTAGTGCTTTTTCCGCTACCGTGGGATGGTACAGGCGACCATCCGCGCACTTGATCCATCCGCGCAAAGCAAGGGATTTCACCTTTTTCCAGCGCGATCCAGCGGCTGATAAATGCGCAAGAACGCGATCGTCATCCGGCAGACTTGCCGCAGGAACTTGCAGCCAACTCTTGCACCAGAGTGCAACGGCTGCCTTGAACTCGTCGCCAGTCGAGAGCGCGAACAGATCGCTATCGATCAAACGAACCACGTCCAACTGCATAAACGGCAATCCGCGCAAATCGCAGTCAGGCGGCGTCATTGGTTCAGGAATGCTCATGCCATCACCTCCCCACGCAAAGAAATGCCCTCACGAGCGAGGAAGCCGATGACGTCATCCAGGCACCGGCAGACGGCGACAGGCGCGCCCGTGGACTTGAGGCGCTTGTGCAGCGCCCGCTGTTCCTTTGAGACGGTGCCCGTGGGCGTCTTGATCTCGACGTAGAGCGTCCGGCCTGCGTGCGTGAACTGCATGTCCGGCACACCGGCGATACAGCCGCGCGCCTTGCGTCGTGCGCCCTCCCGCTGTCCGTTGCGCCGGTTCTCATTGCTCCAGGCCACCACGTCCTCCGGCAGCAGGATCTGCAAGGCGCGCCAGATGTGGGTATGGAGCCGGTCTTCTTCGTTGCTCATGGCGTTACATCCCAAGCGCACGGCGGTAGACGTCGAGCAGCGTTTCCTGCTCTTCCACGTCCGCGGGCTCCTGCTTCCGGATCCGGATGATCTGTTTGACCACCTTCACGTCGAAGCCCGCGGACTTGGCTTCGGAGAAGATGTCCTTGATGTCGCCGGAGAGGGCTTTGCGCTCGCTTTCCAGTCGTTCCACCCGCTCAATAATCGAACGAAGCCGATCAGCTGCAATCCCGCCTTCATTGACGGCGCTGTTGTGACCAATGGTGCTCATACGTGTCTCCAAATTCTGCCGCGCTGAATGAGGCTGATTGTGCTGGTCGATACTGAAAGAGACCTTGCGATTGACGCGCAGGTTTCGCCGCTGATTAGACGTTTGCGAATTTGCAGAATGTCGCGTTCATGGAGCTTCGCCCCGTAAACATCACTCCCGCAGGTTTTCGTCTGATGTCGGCGTCTATCTTCTTGGTTTTCGGCAAGGCTCGCCCAACGGATATTATCCGCCCGGTTATTCATCTTATCGCCGTCGTTATGCGCCAGTATGGCGCCCTCAAATGGTGCATCGCCAAGGAATGCCGCAGCCACAAGATTATGAATTCGTTTGGTATGGCTCTTATTGTCAGCCATCAGGCTGACATGTGCGTAGCCATGCGTCCAAGCGCATTGCAAAGGCCTGGGAGAGCCAATCCGGCGCACCCGACCATGAGACGACACTTCATAGCTGCGAAACCCAAAGACAGGCCTCCAGATCTCTTCGCGGCAGACGATGTGAAGCAAGTCAGACAGGCGACAGCTCAGCATATCAGTCATCGGTTCTGCCCCTTCAAAGGACGGATCACCTCGACCACGGCATAGCCGAGCGCATTCAGCACCCGGTTACGCGCATCGTCTGCACCGTTGTTGATGGCCTGCGAAATGTCGCACTGAGCGATGCCGCGGAGACGGGCGAGGGCACGCTGGCCACCTGCCAGCTCAACAGCATCCGCGACGATTGATTGCGCTTTTCCAATCGGGATGTCGGTCATTTCCGAAGCTCCTCCCGCGCAGCATTGAGAGCGCGCTGATACCGGGCCATTTCAGCCTCGGCCCAAGCGGACCAGGCATCCCAGTCGCGCCAGAGAATGCGCAGCCATGCGAGCCGGTATGACGGCGGAGGGCCCGCGTGATGGCCGAACCCAAACCGGCCTAGTTTAAGGGTGAACCAGGGCATTGTGTGTCCTCACGCGCCTTGCGGCGCTCTGCGACGAGGCGTTCAACCTCGTCCGCAATGGAGTTGCAGGAGGCCATCAGCTCAATCAGTGCCTCGATGTCGGGCGCGCTTGATCCTGAGAGCCAATTCTTCGCGGTCCGGGGCGTCTTGTTCGACGCGCGGGCCAACATCTCTTGAGCAAACCGGTACGGCTTGAACTCGCGTGCGATGACGTCGAGCAACGAAGCGCGGATCGGGCGGACGGCCGCGCTCATCGTGGCCCTCCTTGTGTCTGAAAAGGACCAACGTTGGTCTGTCTTGGGCCAAGCATTACGCATCGGGTTTCTCCATTCTCTGCCGTGTCACCGAGCAGAGAAGGAGCAACCACGATGGAAGGAGACGCGCCCCAGACACCACAATTCGAGATCGATGCGGACAGGCCGCATCTTGCCGTCGCACTGTGTCGGGATGCCCAGCTCTGGGGCAGCCTGCACAGTGGGCAGCCGCAGGAGGTCAAAGACCACCTGGCGCTCAAACTGGCGATGTTAATTGGAGCGGACATCTGGGGGTGAGGCTCAGTGCAGCCGCAGCCCGAACCGGCCGAAAGACCGGTCAGGCTTCGGTGGTGGGTTGCCGTTCCAGAGCGCTGCCCACGTCACATCTGAGTAGACGCCGAGAGGCGGACGAACATCCGGCACAGCCACCTTCTTCTTCGGATGTGCCGCTTCCTGACGCGCGGCCTTCCATTTTGAGCGAAGAGCCTTCGGGACCTGCCGTTCCATAGCCGCAGACAATGAAGCCGGTGAGACGCCGAGCTTCTTTGCAATGACCGTCGCGCTTTCTGCACGCTCCATCATCTCAAGAAGGGCAGGCAGGAGCGGAGCCCAGTCAATGCGGTTGTGCGTGTTCTCAGCCGAGGAGCCGCCTGTAGCGCTGCTATTCGGCGACAGACCGGTGAGGCCGTAACGCGCAATCATCGACGAAAGAGACGTTTCCTTCACCCCGAGGTGACTGGCGATCGCGCGGCGGGTCTTGCCTGCCTGCAGCATCTTCTGAACCTCGGAAATGTAAGGGGTCCAGTCACGGCGTGTGGTCATTGTGCGACCCTCCCGGCAAAATGCGCCCGGAGGAACGCGGCGAAGGACAGGGCGCAGAACGCGCAGGTCAGGAGGTCAAGCATTGGCTGGCTCCTTTGCGGGCAGGAAATCGTAGAACGTGACTTTCCCTGCCGTAAATTCTGAGATGCGCTGGATTACCGGGAGTGCTGGAGTGCGCTCATGCTTCAGGTACCGATATACAGTCCTGATGCGGTGGGGCCCGGTCACGCCAATGGCATCGGCGAGATCCGAAACGGTAACGCCTTCTTGGCGTCGGTATTCGTCAAGGGTCATGGCCACGAGAATATGGCCGTAATGGCCAAAGTGTCAATCAATAACGGCCATCACGGCCATATATTTTTTGAGCCAAATATGGCCAGACTGGACACATGACCGACGAGACCCCAGAAAGCCGCGTTCAAGAGATCCGCTTAAAGCGTGAGATGAGGGCGGCAGACGTCGCACGTCGCGCCAATATGGACCCATCAACCTACAACAAGATCGACAAGGGCAAGCGCGGTGTGTCTCCGCAGTTCGCGAAACCGCTTGCGCTTGCGCTTGGAGTAGGGCGCCTTGATCTCCTCACCGAAATTGGTGCGCCCATCTCCTTCGAGGAAATCGAGGAGCCTGCACCTGCTTCAGCTAGGGTGACCGGAGACGCGCTCAACGTCCCTGAAATCGACGTCAGCCCTCAAGCCGGGACGGGCGCGGTGGTCTCAGATATTGTTGAGCACCAGCAGCCCATTGATCATTGGAGCTTTCCGCGGGCGCTGGTGAGCGCGTTCATCTCCGATCCGTCGAAGCTGACGATTATCCGTGTGGCAGGCGACAGCATGGAGCCCGATTACTGCGCCGGAGATCGCATCCTGGTCGATACCGGACACACCACGCCGTCACCGGCTGGCGTCTATGTGCTTTGGGACGGCCTAGGTGTCGTCTTGAAGCGCGTGGAAGTCGTGATGGGATCTGAGCCCAAGCGCATCAGGATCATGAGTATCAACCCCGCATATCCGGCCTACGAGCTGGTTCTTGATGATGTGCGGATCAACGGCCGCGTCGTTGGGAAGTGGACTTGGAAGTGAGGATGGGATGAGGAAGCAATCAGGACGCGTTGAGGACAATTCTCAAAATGAACTCGTGCTGGCTCAGTATAGGACACCAGAATGCGAGATTGATTTTGGCCTCTCTGGCGACGGTGAGACGATCTGGGCTACCCAGATCCAGATGGCTGAACTGTTCGATGTCGACCGGAGCGTCATAGCTAAGCACCTGAAAGGCATTTTCGATACTGAAGAACTTACAAAAGAGGCAACCTGTGCAATTTTTGCACAGGTTCGAACCGAGGGGGAGCGCACGGTAGAAAGAAACATTGAGCATTACAATTTGGATGCAATTCTCAGTGTTGGATATCGGGTAAGCAGCCCGCGGGCGACAAAGTTCAGGCAATGGGCAAACCGCACTTTGTCAGCCTTCGTGCAACAAGGCTACGCTCTCAATGAAGCAGTTCTCCGGGCATCACCAGACAAACTTAATGCACTCGCAGCCAGGGTCAGGGCACTCCGATCGGAGGAGCGTAGTGTTTATGAGAAAGTCAGAGAGTGCTTCAAAGTTAGCGCCTCTGATTATGAGCCCTCGGCGCCTGAAGTCCGCAGTTTTTACGCTCTCCTGCAGGATAAATTTCACCACGCTGTCACGCAGATGACCGGATCGAAATTAATTTTGGATCGTGCAGATCATACGGCCGAAAATATGGGATTGGTTTCTTTTGATGGCCCAGTACCGACCATGCGTGAAGTCAAAGTTGGAAAGAATTATCTTCGACCCGAAGAATTATATCAGCTACATCTTCTTTCAGAACAGTTCCTTTTGTTTGCGGAAGTGACTGCTTTGCGCGGACAAAAGATGACAATGACTAGTTTGGGTCAGCAGCTAGACAGATTGCTTGTTTTAAATAATTACCCAGTTTTCGATGGCTATAAAGATTATCTAAAAGATGTAGCGGTTGACCATGCGATCGCTGAGCTGCGGAATTATCGTATCCGCCTCAAAATTGAGGAATCTGGTCTCTCCTATGATCCCGAGGGAGTGGCTTTGGGTGAGTACGATGATATTCTGAAAAACTAACCTCACCCGGCTCCGGCCGGGTTTCTTTTTGCTCATTGAAGAGAAAGCTGAACGTCATGGATTTCAGTCAAAAGATCGCCGATATTGGCACTGAAGCCTTGAAGGCCTATCGCAACATGTCTGGCATCAGACATGATAATGAGATCCCGGAGGTTTTTCTGGGCGGCCAGATTGCTCTTGGGCTTCATAACCAATGCGGCGTCCATGTTCATGTTGAACGCCCTTACCTGGATATTCTTCGCGAACTTGGCGGCTCGGTCGGAAGTGACGAAATCAACACCTTGGGTGGCTTACGTGCGGATGTTGCCATCTACAAAGACAGCATGCCGATTGCGATCATTGAGCTGAAAATATGCGATGAAGGCGATCGCCGAGGGGGTAAGGTTCTCGCTGATCTCGAGAAAATGAAGACGCTCTCAGAAGGACGGAAGCTCGATACCTATCTCGGTATTCTCCTAACCGACATGGATAAAGGTTTGCTCTGCGACAAGAGGCGTGCCCAGATCGAAACACTTCTTGAAGGACGCTTCAGTGGTGAAGGTGCCTTGGAAGCAGCATCAGGCAACGCTGGCTGGAACTGGCAGTTCCTCGCTGGAAAATTCTGACCCGCAGGCCATCAGAAGCAGTTTCCTTTAGCAACTAGCACCCCAGACAGGCTTTCAATAATCGTCACCCGCCAATGGAGACGATTATGCCCGACATTCGAGCCGCCTGCGGTCAGCCACCAGCACCCGCGCCAAGCCCTCCCGGACCGCTAAAGCCCAATCCATACCCGCCACCGGGCGAGGGGAATCCTCCCATGCAGGAACCGCCCGAACAGCTGAATTGACGAGAAACCTCTGAGCACTGGGTTTCTTTTTGTCTCTGGTGAACCTCTGGCTCGCAGCTTGCTTGAATCGTTTTGCAGGAGGACAAGCCATGTCCATTCCACTCGACGAGAGCAGCACAAAGCCAGCCAGCCCTTCCGGCGATCACGATGCCCAGCAGAAGGACGATGCGCGAGCAGAGCCTAAGAACGACCCGCAGGCAAAGCCTCTGCGCGTGAAGCCTCACCCATATCGCATCCGCCCTTTGGGGAGGTTTCTCGCGCCCTGGACGAAGCACTGAAGCCCCGCCTGAACCAGTGAACTGACAGAAGCCCGGTGAGAGCCGGGTTTCTTTTTGTGGAAACACTGACCACAAAAATATGGCCACGGTGGCCAAATAGATATTGACGTATTGGCCACTATGGCCATAAGATTCTCTCACACCGCACGAAGCGGCGAGGGAGAAGCGAAATGCGATACCTTTCAAACATTGCAGAAAATCGCCTGTCCATGCTGGAGCATCAGCGGGACGTGACCGATCGCATGTTGGCCTCGGCCGCTGAGTGCGAGCGCGAAAACGAAGATGCTGATTGGGATGGTGTAATCGCCACCCTCACCGACACGAAGTCCAATCTGGAACACCAGATCGAGACGATCGGCGATTGGGACAATCAGCGCCTCGAAGAAATCGCTCATGACCGGGCGGACCACATGCGCCAGCTTCGGCTGGAGGATGCGTGATGCCCCGCGATCTGAAAGAGTTGGAAACAGCACGATCCGAAATGCGGGAAGTCCGGGATTTCCTCAAGCGCGCGGATGTGAAGGCGGCACTGTCCGGACTGAACTCGGACGCTCTTTTTGAGGTCACGTTTAAAGCGGCCCGCGCCACCTACCGGGTCAACAAAGTAATCGAACAGCAGCAGCTCGAAACCGCCTGAACGGCAAGTAAACCACAGGAATTTCTGAAATGCGTGAAACAGCAAACGCCCGAAGTGCGTCTGGCGAACTGGAGTTCTTTCCGCCTGCGGTACGGCGGGAGATCCTGAACCTTGAAAGCCTGATCACCTACCACAGCAATCAGGCGATCATCGCGCCGCTGGAAGATGACCGGCGCGTGGCTCGGGATGTGAAGACGTCTGCACTGACCCGCCTGAACGAGATCTACGAACGTCCCGACGTGAAGCAGATCATGCGGACGCTCGGCGCGGTGCATGCCGGACTGGCTTTCATCATGATGGAAACGCGGGGGGTGGCATGAGCCAGACCCTGACCCGCGATATCCGCGACGTGGCGAATGAGATCCACGCCAGAGAGATCAAGCCCGCCATTGATGCCTATATCGCGGCGCTGACCGCGATCCGTGGCGCCAATGATCCGGACGGCCCGACTGTAAGCATGATTCTGGCATGCGAGGCAGCCGCCGCGAAGCTCAAGGGAGCGGAGGGCAATCTCCGGGCCGCATTGTTCGCCTCGATGAAGGACAACGGCGTCCTCGACTTTGAGCATGACGGGATGATCGCTGCCGTCAGGGCCGGGTCCACGTCGGCCACCATCAAGGACGAGAAGGCGCTTCGGGCTGCTGCTCCTGAACTTTTCATTCCATCGCCGGACAAGCTGGACCGGGCCGCGCTGACCAAGCGCCTTAAGGCCAAGATGCCTGTTGCCGGCGCAGAACTTTCCACGGGCGCTCCGACGCTCGTCATCAGAAGGGCTTGAGACGATGAACGCAGTTACGACAACGCAGGGTCATGCGCCTGCAATCCAGATCAGCAGCTTCAACGAACTGATGCGCTTTGCCGAAATCGCAGCCAACAGCGGCATGGTTCCGAAAGACTACAACGGCAAGCCCGCGGCTATCCTGATCGCGGTGCAGATGGGCTCCGAGCTTGGCCTGGCGCCGATGCAGTCCATGCAGAATATCGCCGTCATCAATGGCCGCCCAAGCGTCTGGGGCGATGCCCTGCTTGGTCTCGTGAAGGCTTCTCCTGTCTGCGACGACGTGATTGAGACAATGGAAGGCGAGGGGGATCGCATGACGGCCATCTGTGTCGCCAAGCGCAAGGGCAAGTCCCCCGTGGAAGCCCGGTTCAGCGTTCAGGATGCCAAGGATGCAGCCCTGTGGAGCAAGCAAGGCCCGTGGAAGCAGTATCCGAAGCGCATGCTCCAGATGCGGGCCCGTGGCTTCGCTCTCCGTGACGCTTTCCCGGACGTGCTGCGCGGCCTGATCACCGCCGAGGAAGCGGGCGACATTCCGCAGGATGACTTCCGCAACAGCGTCTCCAGTCAGAAGCCCACGGATGTGACGCCGAAGCGCCAGCAGATCAAAGAAGAGCGCCCGGTCGATTACGTCGAGTTCTTCACGAACCGCCTCAAGGCCTGCTCTGACACTGGCTGTGTTCTGGCTCTCGAAAAGAAGTGGGAGCAGACGCAGGCCAAGGCTCGTGACGCGGGGAAGGTGATCGCGCCGGAAGTCCTCGCAGACGTCACCGACCTGTTCGCTGATCGCTACGGCTTCCTGTACGAGCAGGAGCGCCAGCAGGCCGATGCCAATGCAGAAGTGCCGGCTGAGGAGATGCCGGCATGAGCATCCTCTTCTTTGATACGGAGACGACTGGTTTCGCGAAGCCCGGACTTCCGACCGGGCACGAGGATCAGCCGCATTGCGTTCAGCTTGCGGCTATCCTGACCGACGAGCACGGACAGGAAGAGGCCTGCGCAAACGTCATCATCCGCCCGGATGGCTGGACGGTTCCGGCCGGAGCCGCGGCCATCCACGGCATCACGACGGAGAAGGCTGCGCGCTACGGCATCCGGGAGCAGGTCGCCTCTGTCCTGTTCTATGATCTGACGAGCCGGGCTGATCTTCTGGTTGCGCACAACATCCAGTTTGACCGGCAGATCGTGGCGACCATGTACGCCCGGGCCAAGCGGTCTGAATGGAAGCTGCCGAGCGCGCAGTTCTGCACCATGGAGGCCGCCGCGCCGCTGGTGAACCTGCCGCCGACGCCTCGCATGCGGGCAGCAGGGATCATCAAGCCCAAAGCGCCGAAGCTCGAAGAGTGCATCCAGCACTTCTACGGCGAAACGCTTGAGGGCGCGCATGACGCCCTGGTCGATGTCCGGGCCTGTGCTCGGATCTACTTCGAGATGAAGCGCATGGCAAAGAGGATGCGGAAATGACCCCCCTAATCCCCACCCTCTGCGAGGCGCTGGCCCTCGTGATCCTGTTCCACCTGGCGGCCGGTCCTCGGCCGGGGAGTGTTTGAGATGCGAGTGAAAGACGATGAAAACTTCGCTGCTGCGATGAACGCATTCTACCAGAAGCGCGGATATTCCGACCTCGAGAAAGTACGGGATGCCCTAGAAGCATACTTGCCTAATGCCATTGCCGAGGCTGTGGCGGCGGAGAGGGAGAAGAACCTCGCTTCCGTTGAGCGCGCGCGTATTGCCAGTGATGGATGGGGCGACCCAATCGATGACGGCGATTGCGAACGGAACGAAGGCATTGACCTTGCTCTCGAAGCCATCCGGAGCGCCGCGAAATGACCCAGACAGAGAACGGCGCGGTTCGGACGCGCGAGGTGCAGATATTGAACCTTGCCTGCATTCTTCACGGCGGGACTCTTGAACAATGCAAGGAGACCGCGACGAGATACATCCTTGAAGCCGAGGCCCGAGGCGCGGAAGAACAGCGCCGGAAGGATGCGGAGGAACAAAAGGTCAGTTGGCTCCGCTTCATTGGCGGTCGCATTGAGGAAACGACAGACCGATCTGAAGCCTTGAAATGGGCGAATGGCAGCAAGATCATCACGACGTGGCGCCCCGCCAACGTCGCCGCGCTGGAAGACCGTATTGCGGAGCAGGAGGCAGCCGAGCAGCTTGCGCTGGCTGATGCCAAGGCGAGTAAGGCACGGGAAGAGAAGCTGAAGAGGGTCACATTAGACATTCTTCAGGTCTGCCAACGGTCAAAGATGGGGCCGAGTGACCTTGGATATGTGACGAGGATGATCTGCGCCACCCTCACACGCGAAAGCGAGAAGTCCGGCCCGATCGACTACCTGTCCGAACCAGGGCCGGGGGAAGGTTCCGCCCTCACACGCGGGGGAGGGGTGTGATGGCAATGCCGATCGCGTGGCAGGCGGGCTATGACTGGGCGTACTCGTGCGGATCACATGCAGAGTTGGGATGCTGTGAAGCCATTGAGGCACATGGCTGGGATTTGATCGCTACTGAAGCCGATCAGTTCATGAAAGGTGTGGACTGCGCACAATCAGAACAACTCGCAGGAGACCCGGCATGAGCGGGCGGACGGATACGGAGCGGCTGGAGTGGATATTCCAGCAAGACGTGGTGATCGGCACTTTCGGGAAGGCACCCGGATGGAAGGATGTGGCGTTCGCGCTCTACCAAAGGACGTTCCCCATTGATCTAGTAGATGGGCGCATTGCCATTGATCGGGCCATGGACGCGGAGGAACAGGGATGAGTGAGACGCTCGAAGAAACCCTGACCTTTCAGGATGTTCTGAACCGCCTCAAAGGTCGCATCGGACGCACGAAGCTCCGCGAGCACCTGAACCGCGTGCGGGACTTTCATGGAGGACCCACGCATCGGCGCTGGGGTCACCGTATCATCTTTTATCCGGCGGATTTGAAACGCCTGTTGCTGAGCCTGGAATGTCACTCAAACTCGTCAAACGCGCACGATCGGAAACCTACTACGTTCGCGGAACCGTCAAAGGACAGAGCATTTACGAAAGCTCAGGAACTTCTGACCCCCAGAAAGCGGAAGAATACAGAGCGAAGCGCGAAGCAGAACTCTGGCAGGAAAGCATCTATGGCAAGCGGGCCGTTGTAACCTTTGCTCACGCGGTCGCGGCCTATGTTGAAGCAGAACTGCGTTCTGAGGCAACCAAGGCCTATCTTCGCCGTCTTCTGGACTATTTCGGCACCATGCGTCTAGCAGACATCGACCAGACAGCGCTTGATCAGGCTTATCGGCACATTCTGCGAGATGGCGCTGGAGCCAGTCCTGCTACCAAGGTCAGGTCAGTTCTTACGCCTTTGCGCTCCGTTATGGAATTTGCCGCAGTCCGGAGATGGTGCGAACGGCCAGCCTTTGACAAGCCGCGCATCCCGATTGGGCGAACGATCTATTTGCGCCCGGAGCAGGTGACGCTCCTCATCGACAATGCAGCCCCCCATCTCAAGCCGCTGTTGGTGTTCCTGTTTGGCACGGGCGCTCGCATGTCAGAGGCGCTTGAACTGGACTGGGCCTGCGTGGATCTGAAGGGGAAACGGGCCGTGGTCTGGCAGAAGCAGGGGAATGAGCGGCACATCGATCTGCCGCCTCGTGTTTGTGCCTCGCTGGCGTCTCTGCCGGATCGAGACGGACGTGTATTTCGTCCGGTTCGTGCCCGGAAGTCGAGAAACGGGAAGGGCAGGGAAATCGGGCAAGCCTATTCGGAAAACGGGCGCACCAGTGGTGGTCAGATCAAGTCCGGATGGTCAGTGGCTTGCCGCAAAGCTGGTCTGCCGGGGTACATGCGCATCTGGACGCCCACGGGGCAGGAGAAGCCGAAGAGCGTATTCGTCCCCGACATCACTCCGCACGATGCCCGTCACACCTGGGCAAGCTGGCAATACTGCCTACACAAGGATCTGATGCGCCTCAAGGCTGACGGGGGATGGGGCAACATCACGACGGTTACGCGCTACGCCAAGGTGATGCCAGACGCTTATCGGGCGGAGATACTGAAATGGCTGGGAAACAGTGATTGAACCAGCAACGTCCGATTCGCATGTGTGCGCAGATGCCGAGAAGAGTGCACGGATTTTGCACGGATTTGCTCGGCAATGTCCGGCTTTAGGCGGTATCAAACGGCTCTAAGCGAACCATAACAATCAGCCTGATGCGCTGAAAGGTTCTCTAGAAATTCTATATTTTCAAGGAGTTATCACCGGACCGAGTGGTGGGCGCAACAGGGATTGAACCTGTGACCCCTACCATGTCAAGGTAGTGCTCTACCGCTGAGCTATGCGCCCCCGGTCCGGTGAGGCGGTTTCTAGCTGTGTCCGGAAACCCTTGCAACCCCCTCTGGGACTAAATATGAAAAAAATATGCATCTCCCGTTGCCTCTGACGTCCTTCAGGGTGGATCGACCGGGGAATACCGCGATTCCGCTGCTTGTTTCGTCTCCACATTCCGGAAGGAATTATCCTTCAGCTTTTCTCGACAGTGCGTCGCTCTCTTTTCACGAGCTTCAGCAGAGCGAAGACCGGTTTGTGGACCGGCTCTTCGAAAATGCGCCTGATTTTGGGGCAACGCTGATCTGTGCCGAATTTCCCCGTGTCTGGTGCGACGTGAATCGCGACTGGCGCGAAGTCGATGCGGATATGTTTGATCCGCCGCCGCCAGAAGACGAGGTGCTGCTTACGGCCAAGGTAAAAGCCGGTTTTGGGCTTATTCCCCGTTATGTGTCGCAGGGGCGGCAGGTTTACGGGCATCCTCTCCACCGTTCTGAAATCAAGGACAGAATTTCCGTAGCATGGCTGCCCTATCATGAGGCTCTCGCGCATCTGTTGAGCGAGATGCAGGCGCGTTTTGGCTATGCCGTTCTGCTTGAGGCGCATTCCATGCCCAAGCTACCCTATGCGCGTTCTTGCGATATCGTTCTTGGGGACGTGCATGGTCGAAGCTGCTCCCCCGAACTGACGGGCATGATGGAAAACAGACTTGGAAGCCGGGGCTATTCCGTTCGTCGGAACACGCCCTATTCCGGGGGATACATCACGCAGTATTATGGTCGCCCCGAGCAGGATATTCACGCCATTCAGGTGGAAATCTGCCGGTCTCTTTACCTCAATACTGCGACACTCCAGCCAGGATCCGGGTTCGAGAAGACGCGATTGAATATGCACTCCCTTCTTGCCGAGCTGTCTGCATGGATGGGGACTGATGCCCTCTTGCCATCCCTTTAGGCAGAGCGCGATCTTTCCTGCTGTTTCGCAGCTTGTGGGAGACAAGGCTGTTCTTGAACTATAATTGGACGGGCAGGGGTTGATGCTCGTAGACGGGATGTTGCAGTGATTTTTCAGGACAAGGCAGGCTATCCGTTTCTCAGGCAGCCGGAGAGCGGGCATATTGAGGTCACGACCGAAGAACTGTTCTTTGATCTGATCTATGTTTTTCTTGTCACCCAGATCAGTCATGGACTGCTGCATCATCTCGATGCGCTGGGGTTTCTTCAGACGCTTGTCCTGTGGTTCGCAGCGTGGCTGGGGTGGCAGTATACGGGCTGGGTTACGAACTGGTTTGATCCGCGTTCGGCGTCGTTACGCTGTGTTCTGTTCGCGTCCATGGCGCTGGCACTGCTCTGTGGTGCGGCTGCTCCGGAAGCCTTCGGAGTCAGGGGGCTGAGTTTCGCCATCTGTTACACCGTCATGCAGGCTGGTCGCTCCGCCTTCGTCGTGCTCAGATTGCCTCGCAACCACGCGCTGCTTGCGAACTATCAGCGTATTCTGGGTTGGAACCTGATCAGCGGCGCCTTCTGGATCGCTGGTGCATTCTATCCTTCCGACCTGCGCCTCGTTTTCTGGGGCGGGGCGGTTCTGTGCGAATATGTCTCTCCCATGTTCGGTTTCCGGCTTCCGTTTCTCGGCCGCTCGCATACATCGGACTGGACAATTTCGGGCAGCCATTTGGTGGAACGGTGCCAGCTTTTCGTCATGGTGGCACTCGGTGAAACGATCATGGCTTCAGGTCTGTCCATGGCGCGGGCGGAGCAGTGGAGTGCACCGGTCTTAATGGGGTTCTGCGTCAGTTTCCTGTGTACGGTTGCGATGTGGTGGCTTTATTTCGGAACTTCGATCCGCAAGGCCGAGCATGCCATTACGCAGTCTTCCGATCCGGGGCGGTTGGGGGCCTATTTCCACTACATTCATGCCATTCTGATTGCCGGCATTATCGTGACGGCTGTTGGGATGGATATTTTGCTGGAAAATCCTCTTGAGGTCGTCTCGCGGTCGGCGCTTACCGTCATGACTGCCGGACCAATCCTGTATCTTTTCGGAAGCGCCGTTTACGGACGGGTTGTGACGTCGTCCTGGTCTGTGTGCCATCTGGCGGGGCTGGCTGGATTTGTAGTTCTGTCGTTTGCGGGAGGCGCATTGCCGTCCCTGGCGACCTGTTCGATTGGTACTGTGATGCTTCTGGCCGTGGCAGGGTGCGTCGAGCGGAAAAAGCAGGGAGCCTGAAAAAGTAGTTGGATTGGCAGAAAGGAGAATACTCAGTCTGCCAGTTCATTCGCCTCATGAGGACTGCGGCGGATTTCTGCTGAATAATCTGCGTCTGGTGAAGCATTGGCAGGACGCTGGATACGGCTTTGTTCCCTGAGTTCCGGGAACGGGATTTTTGTATCGAGCAGCCCCAGATCATAGGCGAGGGATGCAGTATATCCGCTGAGAAGCGCGCGCCAGTCCAGCCGGTATCGCAGTCTGGCCTGCGCGCGCGTCAAAATCCCGGTCGTACAGTTGTCTGTGAGGGTATTATACCATGCCGGATGTCGTACCAGAGTGTGGATCTCGCTCAGATAGCTCTCGAACAGCCTTCTGCGTTCCTTGGCAGACAGATTGAGAGTGTAGAGATAGACACGCTCGTGCCGTACATCTGTTCTTACCCCGATGAGATCGCGCTCGTCTGCCGTGACGTAAAAAATTTCGTAATGGTGGAAGAAGCCGGCAATTGTCGAATACTGGAATGCTTTCTGACGCCGCGTTTCGATGGACATGGCGACGTGCCGTCCGTCCCGAAAGCCAAAGCTCAGAAAGACATGCGCGATGGCATTTCCGGCCCAGTAAGACGTGACGAGATCGACGGATGAGAGGTCATCCAGATTATAGGTCGCGTCATAGTAGCGGGGTGTGTAGTCCTGCGTGGTCCGGTAGATGAAGTTTCGGATGTTCCGGATATGGGCAATGCTTCTATCCATCGTGACATCGGCAGGAACCGCGTATTCCCCCTGCCAGTCCCGGTCATTGCGTGGCGGGTCGGTGACGTACCACAGGCCAAGCGCACCGCACAGCACGCTCACACCCGTTCGGGCAACTGTTCTGTTCCGGAGGTACGAGCATCCTACGACAAGAAGGGGAAACAGGGTGCTCAGGGCAATGCGCAGTCCCTCAGGCTCGATGGTCGAGTAATAAAGTGCGACGGCTCCAAAGAGGACAAACAGGGCGAGCATAGCCACGCCGATGGTTTTTAAGACGCGTTGCCAGCGTGAGCGTTTCTGCGCGATCACTGGGTGTGAGCCTGTGCGAGTGGGGTATAGGTGCCCCCCAGCGATGTAACAGTTCCCTGTCCTCCTTTGTCTGTGTCGGGAGGGACAGTTCCGTCTTCTTCAAGCTGGCGGATCAGGATCCGGCGGACTTCGGCGGTGGTGACGGGATTGGACTGGGTTGAATGGCCGGAATGGCGCACGACAAGCTCCGACTGGACGTCTGGCACATGAGCACTTTCGTACATGACCACACCATCATCAGCAGTTCTGAGGGGGCCATCGCCCAGAACCGGGATGATCGAATGGCTTTCAATATCTGGCGCCACGGGAATGGCGGCAAGAGATCTGATGAAAGAACTGCGGGGAGACATGCCGTACACGCTCCCGACGCGCCAGGGCCGCATGTTCAGCTTGCGGATTTCCGGAGAACTCGCAAACACGGCACGCACGACTTCCTGAACCGACACGGGAAACGTGACAAGCCTTCCGACCAGTTGCGCCACCGACAGGCCGGCGACGTAGCTTCCGTGCTGGGGCGTGGAAATGAAGACCACGCTTCGGGCCTCGGGAAGGGGTGTCGGAAACAGGGCCTCGCGCAGCAGGGTTTCTGCACCTGGGCGCAGTTTCAGGCTGTCCAGCGGGACGGAGATCATGCCGTTCCAGAGCCTGTCGCCCGTATTCACAACGAGCATCTTGGCCAGAAGACCGCCCTGACTATGACCAATCAGCGTTATCTGCCCCAAAGCGGGATCAGCTTTCGCTCCCCCGAGCTGGGCCACGGCTTTTTCAAGCGCCTGACGAAGCTGTAACGCGGAATAGGGAATGGGATTTCCGGTCGCGTAGGAAAAGAACCAGAATTCGTAATGATTTCTGATGGTTGTGTCTTCCATCAGGTCGTTGACCATGCTCGCCCATCGGGCCGCGCTGGAAGCCGTGCCATGCACGAGCACAACTGGCCTGTGGCCATACTGATGCGGCTCAATGGTCAGCAGTTGCGGATGATCGGCCTGATTGAACAGACGGCCGTCCAAAAAACCACGATATTCGACCGACCAGTCCATGGCATCATTCAGGCTCTCCGCCCGGGCTGTCGTCTGGTCAAACTGGAGCGGGGCCGACTGTCCTGCAATGGTGTGGTCGATGGGCGTCAATTGAAGGCTGGCGACCACACGATCTGAAAGGATCTGCTGTCGAGGTGTCCTGACAAGCAGCATCAGGTTCATCGGGACGCGCAGGGAATTGGCGATCTGGAAGGACTGGTTTTCCTGCGCTGTCAGGTGGGGCAGGGCGCCAACGGGCTCGCCGAGCCCTCTCTGGCGATAGATGTTTTCAATCCCCGTCACCGCGAGGCGTGAGACGGGACGGATGTCGGCAACGTCATGTCCGTGCCAGCGCAGTTGTGCCGGATCGATAGAAATGTCTACAGGCCCGGAAGACAGGCGCCATTCCTGCGAGACCAGATTGACCGGGGTCCCCAAAGCCTCGGTCAGTCCGAACATATACAGGTCACAGGCCTGTCGCAGATGGGGATCGTAAGGGCTTGGGCGTTCGTCCGCTGGGGCATCCGGGTTGATATAGGCATAGGCGTAGAGCGCGGCGGCCATGTAAGCGGCACGGTCCCGATGGCGGCGGCCCTGCAGGTAGTTCAGTTCTGCCAGCGCGAAAAGCTGATCGTCCAGTGTGCTGGTGTAGAAATGTTTTCGGGTCCTGTCCTGCAGGGCGAGTAAGGCCTGCGCTGGCTGCGCTTCCCATAAAGACAGCAGGTTTTCGCGTTGCAGAACCGTACGCGTCAGGTTGCTGAGACGATTTCCCGTCAGGGCGCTCTGGTTCCGGTCCTGATAGGCGGAAGTCAGGGAAAGCTGGCGGACGGAGATGGGAGATGCGCAACCTTCGAGGCAGAGGAGTGCTGCGAGAGAAAACAGGATTTTCTTCACGGGGCGGCAGCCGCTCTCTGAGCTGGGATCTTAAACCCGCCACCAGTTGCCTTGTACAGATCAATAGAAGCATCCAGCCGCTGGAGCCTTGCGGAAACCTGTGCCAGTTCTGCCTGCTGGAAAATCGCCTGTGCCGTCAGGACGTCAATCCGGCTGGCGTATCCGTTCTCCAGACGCAGCGTCGTGAGGCGCAGGCGGTTCTCGTCCGACGCCACTCGCGACGTGGTGTCACCTTCGCGGTCAGCGGCGGTCTTCTGGGCCAGAAGAGCATCCCGCACTTCCTTGAAGGCGGAACGGATGGACTGCTGGTACAGGATCACCTGCTCGTTTTTGCCAGCCTTGGCGAGACGCACGCCATTTTGTGTGCGTCCAAAATCCAGAACCGGCGCTGCCATGGCCGCTCCCAGCGTCCATGCACGACCGGTGGCCCGGTACAGGTTATCGATGTCGATGTTGTTCACGCCGGCAAGGGACGCCAGTGAGATGGACGGGAAATAGGCGGCCCGTGCGAAGCCGATATTGAAATTGCTCGCCATCAGCATCTGCTCATGCATCGCGATGTCGGGGCGGCGTTCGAGAAGTTCCGATGGCAGAAGGGAGGGGGCTGCTTCCGGGAGCGTCATTTCTCCGAGAGGTCGGCCGCGTGGGACTTCGTTCTGAATGATGTCCTGCGGTGACTGGCCGATCAGCAGTGCAAGAGCGCTCTCGGCCCTGTCACGCTGATCTTCCACGTCTGGCAGGAGTTCGTGGACGGTATCGCGCCGCTCCCTAACATTTTCAAGGGTGAGGGCATCCGTGGCACCGACGTCATACTGCCGTTGCACAAGTGCTAGAAGGTCGTCCTGGGTTTGCACTGTCTGCTTTAGGAGTGCGACGTTCTGATCCAGTGCGCGGAGGCTGAAATAGAGCTTCGCAACGCCCGCAACGATGGAGAGACGCGCCGCGTCCATGGCATAGACGCCTGCATGAACCCCGGCTTTTGCGGCATTGCTGAGGCTAGCGTTCTTGCCCCACAGGTCCAACTCGTAAGTCAGCATTCCGCCGACAAATCCCAGATTGCTGGTTTTGTTCGGAAAATGAAGACTCTCGTCCAGGGCGCTCACCCGGCCATTGGCAAACTTTCCGTAAGCGTCAGAACCTGCAATCGACAGCATGGGAAGCTGGTTGGCAAAGGCATAGCCATACTGCGCGCGCGCCTGCATCAGCCGGTTGCCAGCCAGGGCGATATCGTCACTGTCATGCAGGGCGCTCTGGACGAGCTGGTCCAGAACCGGATCACCATAGCCGTGCCACCATGTCCTGTCATCGCGCGTCACGGTGGCGCTGCCCGACCACGTTGTGGGAAGGTCCATCGTAGGGCGCTTGTAGTCCGGCGCCAGCCATGAACAACCGCCAAGGAGAAAGGGAGCGAGAAGAAGCCAGTTGCGCATCATGCGGCTCCTTCTACCGGACTGGCGGCGGGTTCGCGGACATGGAACCACATCACGTAAAGCGAGGGCAGGAAGATCAGGGTCAGAACCGTGGCCACGGCCAGGCCACCCATGATGACGTCCGCCATGGGCCCCCAGAAGACGCTCGATGCAATCGGGAGCATCCCGAGAATGGCCGCGACCGCCGTCAGCATGATAGGCCGAAACCGGATCATGGCGGCATCGACCACCGCATCCCACTCCGGTTTTCCGCCCTGCTGTTCGATTTCGATCTGATGGACGAGAATGACCGAATTGCGAATGATCATGCCAACCAGCGCGACAAGACCCAGCATGGCAATGAAGCCCATGGGATGTCCCGAAAGCAGAAGGGAGGCGACGACGCCGATAAGACCGAACGGCGCGACACTGAGAACCAGAGCCAGACGTTTGAAGCTCTGAAGCTGGACCATCAGGACGGCCATCATGATCAGGAGCATGACCGGCATGACCGCGACGACGGAGTTCTGGGATTTTGCACTTTCCTCAACCGTTCCGCCGACCGCGAGGTGATAGCCCGGTGGCAGACTGGCACTGAATGCGACCATTTTCGGGGCCAGTGCTGAGACGGCAGCATCGGGCTGCATATTATTCTGAAGCTGGGCCTGGACCGTCATGGTCGGCAGTCGGTCCCGGCGCCAGATCAGTGGATAATCTTCCACATAGGCCACAGTCGCAACGGATGAGAGCGGCACCGTCAGATCGTTCGGCAGACGGATATCGAGGTTGCGGAGCTGCTCAATCGAGAGCCGTTCATCCCTGTTGGCCCGCAGGACGACATCGACAAGATAGATGCTGTCGCGCAGTTGCGTGACGGTCATACCCGTCACCGTCGAATTGATGGCCAGAGCGATGGCAGAGGAGGAGAGGCCCAGCCGTCGGGCATCTTCCTGCCGCACGTCGATCCTCAGCTTCCGGGCCGGGTCCCCCCAGTCGAAGTTGATGAGGCGCAGATTATGGCTTTCATCCATGATCCGCGCGACCTGCTGCGCATAATCGCGAACCCGATCAGGATCGCGACCACTGATGCGGTACTGCATGGGCCAGCCCACGGGCGGCCCAAGCTCCAGCGGAAACAGTCCGTGCACAATATCGGGGAACTGCCTGCTCAGGACGTTATCGAGGCGGTGGCGGAGACGCTCGCGCGCAGCGGCGTCTTTGGCGACGATAACGGTCTGGGTAAAGAAATCGTTGGGAAGCTGCTCGTCGATTGAGAGGTAAAAGCGGATGGCGCCGCGACCGACATAGGAACTCCAGTGGTCGATATCAGGGTCGTTGCGCAGCAGGGCGTCCAGCTTGCGGGAGACATCTGCCGTTGCGGTGATAGAAGATCCCTGCCGGAGCGACAGATTAACGAGCAGTTCGGGGCGGTCCGAAGCGGGGAAAAACTGTTTCGGGACCAGTGGCAGCAGGAGAAGCGAGACTCCCAGCGCGCCGAGGCTCGTGAAGACCGTCACTTTCGGATGGTGCATCGACAGCAGCAGGAAGCGCCGGAACATGGTCAGGATCCGTCCCGGTGGGCGCGGCTGTGCTGTGCCGGCGCTCGCTTCGGGGTGTTCGCTCAGAATGCTCACACCGATCAGGGGGGCGACCAGAACGGCCACAAACCATGACACGATCAGCGCGATCCCGACGACGGCAAACAGCGAGAATGTGTATTCACCCGCGATGCTGTGGGCGAAGCCGACCGGCACGAAGCCTGCGATTGTCACCAGTGTACCGGTCAGCATGGGAAAAGCCGTGGACGTGTAGGCGAATGTCGCCGCACGCGCTCTGGTCCAGCCTTCCTCAAGTTTGCTGACCATGCTCTCGACGGTAATCATGGCGTCGTCCACAAGCAGGCCAAGTGCGATGATCAACGCACCCAGGGAGACACGCTGAAGATCGATCCCGAAAATTTCCATGCAGGTGAAGACGACAGCGAGAACAAAGGGGATGCAGAACGCCACCACGGTTCCCGCACGGCCACCGAGGCTGAGGAAGCTGATGCCCAGCACGATGAGGATGGCTTCGAACAGGGCTTCCGTGAAGTCCCCGACAGCGTCTTTAACGACCTTGGGCTGATTGGCGACGAGATGCGCCTCAATCCCGACCGGCATCCGCGCATGCAGTGTCGCCATCATTGCGGAAATATTCTTTTCCATCGCAAGGACGTTCCCGCCCGCACTCATGGAGATTGCCAGACCGATGGCGTCCTGTCCGTTCACCCGGAACATCGTCTGCGGTGGATCGGAATAGGAGCGGGTGACCGTGGCGATGTCCCCCAGCCGGATCTTGCGATTTCCGGCATACACGGTGACGTTCTCAATATCCTGGACCGAACTGAACTGGCCAGTGGGCTGAATTCGGATCTGCTCCGTGCCTGTATCGAATGTCCCTGATGGCATCAGGACGTTCTGGGCCAGAAGCGACGACGCGATCATCGTGCTGTTGATACCCAGGCGCGCGAGGTGGTGGGTGGAGAGATCGACGTAGATCTTCTCGTCCTGCGCGCCCAGCGTCTCGATTTTGGCAACGTCCGCGACATGCAGCAGCTCGTCACGGACCGTTTCGACGTAATCTCTCAGGTCACGATGGGAAAAACCCTGTGCGGTGAAGGCGTAGATGATGCCGTAAGTGTCACCGAACTCGTCATTGAAGAAGGGTCCAGCCGTTGTGGGTGGCAGGAAGACCTTGAGATCCCCGACCTTCTTGCGGACCTGATACCAGATATCCGGCACTTTCGCCTTGGGCGTACCGGATTGCAGGTTCAGCAGGATCGTGGCTTTTCCGGCGACCGTATAGCTTTTGACGTAATCGAAGTAGGGCGTTTCCTGAAGCTTCTTTTCGATCGGGTCTGTCAGGAGATGGGCCGTTTCCTGAACGGAGGCACCGGGAAGCATGGCCTGTACGACCATGGTCTTGACGGTGAATGGCGGGTCTTCATTCCGGCCGAGCTCGAAATAGGACCTGAACCCCGCCACACCGATCAGGATCATGAAAAAGAGGACGAGGGCCCGATGGTTGATCGACCATCGGGACAGGTTCATGCCACCCGGGGCTGAAGACTCAGGGCCGGACATCGGCATCATTCAGTAGCGTGACCTTCTGGCCCGGATAGAGTGCCTGTACACCCGCCGTGACAACGCGCTCTCCGACATTCAGACCGGATGAGACGAGAACGTCACTGGCGGTGTAGCGGGCAATTTCTATCTGCCTCAGGGTGACAGTCGAAGTGCCTGCATCCAGAACCCAGACGGCAGGTTTGCCGTCCTGTGCCGTCAGAGCCGAGGGAGGTAGTCTGATCTCCCGGCGATCCGTCAGTGTCATGCGACCGATTACGACCGATCCCAAAGTCATATCCCCCGGGGGGGACTGTAGAATCGCGTTGGCGCGGTAAGTCCGCGTTAGCGGGTCGGCATCAGGTGCGAGTTCATAAAGTCTTGCCGTCGTGCAGATCGCAGGCTCGGCATCGAGGCAGACGGGGAATGTTTTTCCCATAAGTCCGGTGGCGCGCGTCAGGGAAGCGGGAATATCGAACTGGATGTCGCGTTCGCCGCTCTGGGCCATGCGCAGAACCGGTTCGCCGGCGGCGATGACTTCGCCGACTTCCGCCAGACGCTCTGTGATGATCCCGTCGGAATCGACCGTCAGGCGCGTATGGTTCACACTGTCCTGCGCGATCCCCATGCGGGCCTGAGTGGACTGGACCGTGCTCTGGGCTGTGTGATAGCGGCGGATCACATCATCATAATCATTGTGTGAGATCGCCTGCACAGGAAGAAGGGCTGCGGCGCGCTTTCGAAGGGCTTCCATCTGGACAAGATTGGCTTTTGCTACGGCGACGTCTGCCGTTGCGGCCTGAAGGGTCTGGGTCGCTCCCATATCATCCAGCCGGGCCACAACCTGTCCTGCATGAACGATACTGCCGACGCTGACATTTCGTTCGATGATCTTCCCCGGCAGGCGGAACGACAGGGCGACGGTGCGGTGAGGGGAGACCTGACCTGTCAGAGGCTCCCCGGGTGCGCTGTCAGTGGGCTGAACGACGATGGAGCGGACGGGGCGGATATCTACAGACGGGGTCTTCCTGTGACAGCCCGTCAGAAAGACCAGAAAGCTGCTGCCCAGCATCAGGGGCAGTCTGGCTGCATGAAACCTCATCGGGATATACCCGCTGCGCGGGATTGGGGACTGGTCAGGATCCCGCTCATGACGGCGTTCCACGTCTGGTCGAGATACTGATCCCGTTCTTCAGCGGTTGTGAGAACCTGCCGCCCGAAGAGTCTTTGCTGATGGGGCCAGCTCAGCAGGAGCGCGGAAAGCATCCTGCTTGTCTCCTCGCGACCGCAGGCGCTGTTGAGAAGACCCGCTTTTTCGACCTCGCCCAGAAGCTTGAATGTGAGATTTTCCAGGGGCTCGAAAATATGAGCACCTGCATGTTCCACAAGGTCAGGAAAACGCCATCCCTCGGCGATGAATGTCCGGCTCAAAGCAACGGTTTCCGGCTGTAACACAAGATCAATCAGCATGCGCATTGTCTGCCTGAGCGCGAGAAGGGGATCCGTTGAGACCATGTCTTCCGGGGGAGCCGCTGCGCCGAGAAGGTTCTGTCCGAGCTCGGTAATGACGGTCTTGAATAGTATTTCCTTGGAGGCGTGGCGCCGGTAGATGGTCTGTTTGCCAACCTGGGCGATCGCGGCGATCTGCTCCATGGAGGTCGCGGCATATCCCTGTTCGCCAAACAGATGCACGGCCGTCTGCAGGATCAGGGCATCGAGCTCTTCTGACATTCTGGCATCAGGCCGTCCTCCATAACGTTTCGTCGCCATATCCTGTCTCCTTGCGGGTGCCTGACAGCTGTCAGAATGGTACGCTTTTAGTAGACGAGACGGTTCAGTCTCGCAAGAACAGGATCCCTGACGTTGTATGGTATTTTTGTTTCAGCCCGGTTTGGTGGGCTGACGTATTATTTCGGATAGGGGTTTCTTTTGCATTAAGATGACACACCAAAACGCCTGCCATCTGCCTTCTTTGTCATGGGGCAGGACCCACACTGTTGGGCAGTTCCCTTAGCTGTTTCAGCCTCTGGCGGCTGCCATTCTCTTGCGTGCCATCAGTCCTACGATCAGCAGGAATGCGAGAAACATAAAGCTGCTCGCGACTGTCAGGCTGGCGCTGATTGAGGTTTTGTACGCTGCCCTGACCTGGTCATGCATGGCGGGAGAGAGTGTGCGGATTGCCGCCATGCCGTTTTCCAGAAATGTGGAAACGTCGATTTTCTCCGGCATGGCATTAAGGCTGTTTCGCAGCATCAGCGCCATTACGCCGCCTGAAAGCGCCACACCAAGCGAGCCCCCCAGAGAGCGGATAAAGGCCATCATGGCTGTGGCGATCCCCAGCATGTTGCCCGGAACGGAGTTCTGGATGATGACGGTTGCGTTGGGCATTCCGATGCCCATTCCAACGCCCAGACACCCAAGGCTCAGGAGGAATGACAGCGGTGGTGTGCCGTGCCGGGCACACAGTGCAATCAGGGCCAGAGCCAGAAATTCGACCCCGACACCGATGAGCAGCAGGAGTTCATAGCGCTGCGTTCTGGAAGAGACATACCCTCCCAGAATCGAACTGATCATCATGGTGCCAACCTGAGGCAGCATCATCAGTCCGGATGCTGCAGGGGTCTCCCCCAACACGAGCTGATAATAAAGTGGCAGAAAGATCATCGAGCCCATCATGGCAAAGGACATGATCCCTGTTGCCGCCACGCAAACGGAAAAATCTGCGATCCGCAGAAGCCCAAGGCTGACGAGTGGCTCGGGCGCGCGTCGTTCCTGCCAGAGAAACAGCAGGAAGATGCCCGTGCTGGCGGCCAGAAGGAGCAGGGTGAGGGGAGAGGTCCAGGACAGGGCGGTTCCGAGCGAATTGAACAGAAGCAGGAAACCCGCTGTCGCAAGACCCAGCAGCCCGGCCCCAAGATAGTCGATACGAGGCCGTTTTTCGGCCCCGCAGGAAGGCAGGCTCAACATGATCAGCGTGAATGCCAGAAGGCCTACAGGCAGATTGACGAGAAAAACCCAACGCCATGACAGGGCGCTGGTGAGTACGCCGCCGAGAAAGGGACCGGTCACACTGCTGACGGCGAAAGCCCCCGTAAACAGTCCCTGATATCTGCCGCGCTGCTGTGGTGAAACCATGTCGCCGATCACGGTCTGCGACAGCGTCATCAGCCCTCCGGCCCCAATCCCCTGAAAGCCACGGAACAGGATCAGCTGCCACATGCTCTGCGCAACCCCGCACAGAAGCGAGGCCAGCAGGAAAGCACCGATGCTGAACCCGAGCAGCGGGCGTCTGCCGAACATGTCAGACAGCTTGCCATAAAGAGGGGTAGCAATCGTGGATGTCAGCATGAAAGCCGTCACCACCCATGACATATGCGCCAGACCACCGAGATCACTTACGACCGTCGGAAGAGCCGTAGAGACAATGCTCTGGTCGAGTGCTGCCATGATCATGGTCAGAATGAGACCGGCAAAAACACGGATGCGCGTTGAAGGGGGGTAGCCGGTGGGAATGTCAGCGGAGACGGATTGCACGAAAAAATCCCATAATTTCAGAACGTCATCAGTGTTTTCCTCACAAGGATAACGACTGCCCGGACGCATTCTCTGTCGTTGGACTGTCCCTGCCATCCGCTTTGGCCAGTCCATATCACGACTAACGGAACACACCTTCGAGCATTGATCAACAATCCTGAAGAGCAGATTCCACACCCAATAGAGACCCGTCCGTGTTTCTCTACTGGCATCACAAAGCTGATATTCACAATCGATTGATGGTATTTATTTTCTATGCGCCTTTAATGGAAGTCATAACCAATAAACGCGGAGCGTATTTTGAAAATACATCAATACAAAAATATACATAATATGAAAACGTCAATATCTATTTATTTTTAATGAAATTAAATCTTATCCATATTCTTTTGGGAGGAGGTAGGGGTAATTTAGGTATTTATATGAACGCTTTTTTCGTATGTTATTTCAATTTTATCGGCAGATTTTTTTCAAAAATATACAGCGCGGCATTGGGAAAGAAATCACGGAGTAATCCCTGAAATAAATACTGACGGTTTTATTTTCTAAAACCATGAAATTCCAACGTTCACATTGGAGGTAAAATGTCTACCGACACTCAGACAGGATCGAGACCATGGGCCATCAGTGGCTTGATCCTTATCGTGAGCCTGACGCTCATCATCGGGGGAATAGAACTTATTTCTCTTGGTGGAACATCTTATTACCTGATTGCTGGCCTTGCTCTGGCGGCCAGCGCCCTTCTGGCCTGGACCCGTCGCAGTCTTGCGCTCTGGGTTGTGGCAGTCACGATTTTCGGAACGCTGGTCTGGTCACTGGCAGAAGTCCGTCTGACATTCTGGGAACTTGAACCGCGCCTTGTCGCCTTCATTGTGCTGGGACTTCTCGTCCTTCTGCCCTGGTTTCGGGGCAGGCTTTTCCCCGTCTCCCGTGCCGCGACCTTCACTGTGGGTGGCGCTACAGCAGTCACGTTCCTCACTCTGGTTATTGCAGCATTACAGCCAAACGGTATTTCTGGTGCTGCACAACTGGCGTCCAGTTCCGAGGGCGCATCTGATACGTCAGTTCCAGATCAGGACTGGCAGTATTACGGCCGCACGCAAGGTCAGGACCGCTTCTCTCCGCTCAAGCAGATCAATGCCGGGAACGTAAAAAACCTGAAACTGGCGTGGAGCATGCATACGGGTGACACCATGCGGGCGGGCGAAGACCAGGGCGGCACCGATGGGGGACATGAGTTCAACTTCGAAAACACCCCCATCAAGGTCGACGATACCCTCTATGTCTGCACCGGCCACAGCTGGGTTGAGGCCATCGACGCGGCGACCGGCAAGATCAAATGGAAATATGACCCCAAGGCCAATACCGGGCCGGACGTCTATCTCGCCTGCCGTGGCGTCGCCTATTACAAGGCGCCTGAAGGGGCGAGCGCAGAGTGCCCGGAGCGTATCATCGCACCGGTTCTTGATGCGCGCATGATGGCTCTGAATGCCAGGACGGGGAAACCCTGCGAGGATTTCGGAGAACACGGATTCATCTCACTGACGCAGTATCTGGGGCATGTTCCTGACGGTTTCCACTTCGTCACGTCACCGCCCATGATCATCAGTGACCGCGTCATTACCGGCGGCTGGATTTTCGACAATCAGGCGACGTTCGAGCCTTCCGGCGCTGTCCGGGCGTTTGATCCCGTCACAGGCAAGATCGTCTGGGCGTGGGATGTGGGTCACAACCCGCAGACCTGGACCCCTGGCCCTAACGACGAACTGACCCGCGATACACCCAATGCGTGGGGAGTCTATACAGCCGATCCCAAGCTAGGTCTCGTCTACCTACCAACTGGTAATGCGCCGCCCGATTATTTTGGTGGGCATCGTCGTCCATTTGACGACAAGTTCAGCAGTTCGATCATTGCGCTGGACGCAAAGACGGGCGAACTGCGCTGGCATTTCCAGACCGTCCATCATGACGTGTGGGATATGGATGTTCCGGTGGGTCCGTCTCTGATTGATCTGCCCGGACCGGATGGTTCAACAATTCCAGCTCTGGTTCAGACGACCAAGCGCGGCGAGTTCTTCATGCTCAACCGCGAGACGGGCAAGCCCGTGGCTGAGGTGGCGGAAAAGAAAACACCGCAGGGTGCCGTTCCGGGAGACTGGACGACACCGACGCAGCCTTACTCGGTTGGTCTGCCGTCCGTTTCACCGAAGGATCTGACGGAGAAACATCTGTGGGGCGCAACCCCGATCGACCAGATGATGTGCCGCATCCAGTTCCGCAAGGCAGCCTATCAGGGACAGTTCACACCGCCACAGTTGAAGGAAACCATTGTTTACCCGGCATTTGACGGTGTCGTGGACTGGAACGGCGCGTCTGTCGATCCAGTGAACAAGCTGGTCATTTCCACGGCCAACTACATTCCCTTCATGCTCCGTATGGCGCCACGTGGTGCCGTTGAAAAAGCTGGCTTTGTTCCGCCTTGGGATGGCAGCGGCAACGAACCGCATGTGAAGGGTGGCGTTTACGGCCCGCAATACGGCACGCCGTATGTTGGCTACGTTCATCCCTGGCTGAACCCGCTCATGGTCCCGTGTGATGCGCCGCCATGGGGTACGCTGACTGCCATTGATCTCGTCAGCCGAAAAATCGTATGGCAGCACCCGATCGGTACGACGCGGGACACTGGCCCGTTCGGGACGCACACCAATCTGCCCTTGCCGACCGGCATGTTCAATATTGGCGGCACAATGGTGACCGGGGGCGGCCTCGTCTTTCTGGGCGCAACGGCGGACGACTATCTGCGCGCTGTTGATGAAAGCACCGGCAAGATCGTCTGGCGCGCGCGCCTTCCAGCCGGAGGTCAGGCCAATCCAATGTCTTACATGATCAATGGCAAGCAGTATGTCGTAATTGCTGCTGGCGGACATGCCGGCATGGGAACACGAACGGGCGACTATATCCTCGCCTATGCCCTGGATGACGGGCAGGCCTCTCAGCCCAACTGAAGCACCGGAAGCACAGACTTACCAATATGGGGAGTCTGTGCTTCCGCCCAGCCTGCCTGTGCCCGCCAGCCAGTCTTCTGAAAACAGGTATTTGACCTCTCCCCCTACACGGACAAGTGAGGGGGGATGAGCCCCAGATCTGAAGGTGGCCGGGCTGGTAAATAACTCCCTGTAAAACAAGAGATTAGTTTTCCACTTGAACAGAAGTCCATTCCTAATGGATTTCTGTCCAGTTTTTGTCATCGCGCAGCCTATTTTTTTTGGTTCGGTTTTTTGATTTCTAGGATCTGCGACTTCTTTTCTGAAGAAGGGGAGGCCGCAGGGAGCCTTTGAATATATGCTGAACTACTCTCACGATCCCGGTCGTAAAAAAGGGGTCATTTATGTAAGTACCTTAATACTTCTGTGGATCCCCTGTGGTCTGGAAGCGCAGGATCTCTCCAAAACATCTGCCGTACAGCCGGTAAATGTTCACGAGCGCGTAAAATCATTTTCTCCGTCTTCAAAAAATGCGCCTACCAGAACGGTAACTCCGCGTCCGTTACTTGTGCAGCCTGTTCCGGGCGCAGGTGGCGTCGCGCGTGTGCCCGGCACCTCGGATACAACAGAGAACAGCTTTTTTCCTGACAGCTTTCACGACTGGCTCACCCAGAGCACGATGACGGGAGACTGGGCCGGGTGGAGGACATGGCTGACGAGAAAAGGCATCAATATTGCTGGCCATTATTTTCAGGACAGTGCCGGAAACCCGATGGGCGGGGCGTCGCAGAATGTTCGCTATGCCCATGAAGTCGGCGTCAATGTGGATTTCGATCTCAAGAAGCTGACAGGGCTTTCGATCGGTCTGTTTCACCTTACGGTGACGTCCCGCGCAGGTCTTGGTCTTGGAGCGAAACTACCAGCGCTGGATAGTCCACAGGAAATCTATGGATCTCCGACCGTGCGGCTGTCGCTGCTGTCTTGGGAAATGCCCTGGAACAAATATGTAACCACTGATGTCGGCGAAATGAATGCCGAAACGGATTTCGAATCATGGTCCATGTACTGGGGCATGAACAACTATTGCCAGTTCGAGAGCAATGCGATCTGTGGCATGCCGCAGTCAATCGCTTTCAACTCCGGATACAGTTATTACCCGACGGCTCATCCCGGCGCATGGGTCAAGTTCTATCCGGCAGGGAATGACCATTACTCTATCCAGTTCGGGGCGTATTCCGTCGATCCTACGATCGGCAATACGCATAACGGCTGGAAAATGAACCTGCATGGCGCGACAGGCACGTTTCTTCCGTTCCAGCTCGTCTGGCATCAGGGTGGAAAAGACGATTACAGTGGCCCGCTTCAGACGAACGTGAAAATTGGCGGATACTGGGATTCTTCAGAAGTGAAGAATGTCTATTCCCAGCTTGGGACTTTCGAGATCCCGGCCCAGTATCTGGTGTCGGCTCCGGTTTCCAAGGTGCGTGGACGTTTTGGCGGCTGGTTCCAGTTCGACAGGATGCTGGAGCGTGACGAAAATGATCCGAACCGTGGAACGTCGTTTTTCGCATCGTTCACTTGGGGCGATCCACGAACCTCCGTTGCGCCCTATTTCGTTGACTGGGGTCTGACACGCAAAGGGACGTTTCGCAGCCGGCCAAACGATACGGTCAGCCTTGGCATGAAAATGCTGTGGGTCAGTCCGAAGCTGACGAACTGGGTCCATGAATTGCAGGGTACCGGGGCGACGGGGATTTACAAGCCATCCGGTGAACACGCGATTGAACTCAATTACGGTTGGCGCCCGACACCCTGGCTGCTGATCCGTCCGGGTGCGCAGTATATCTGGAGTACGGGCGGAACAAATAAATACAAAAATCCAATAATACTGGATTTTGAAACTGGAATTACCCTGTGAAGTAATATCTAAAATAGATAATATATATGAACCGGTATTTGTGCATTTTATAATGCTCATCCGGAGCATTTATTTAATCTGAATCTTGCAATCAGGCAGTTCCCATTCGGGAAAGGAAATAATCATGCCTAATTCGTCCGGGAACGCAATGTTCCGGCATTTTCGTCATGCGACTTTTGTGGAATGGCTCGTCCTGCTTCTGGGGCTCGTCATCACACTGGTCGGTCTGGCTTTCGTCGGCGGTGGTGTGAAACTCGCCATGCTGGGTGGCTCCATTTACTACGCCATCTGCGGCGTTGTTCTGGTTGCTGCGGGTGTCTTCATCATTCTGGGGCGCACTCTTGGCGCGTTCCTGTATCTCGGAGCACTCGCCTACACCTGGGTGTGGGCGCTGTGGGAAGTCGGCTTCAGCCCGATCGATCTGCTGCCCCGTGCCTTCGGGCCGACTCTTCTGGGCATTCTGGTTGCCCTGTCCATCCCCGTCCTGCGCCGTCAGGAAACCCGTTTTTCCAGCAAGGGAGCCGTCTGATGCGTCGGCCATATCTTCTCGCCACAGTAGCCTCTCTGGCGCTGGCTGCCCTGCCACTTGCGGCCCACGCACAGTTCGCTCCGGCCGGAGCAGGGGGGCCGCCATCCGCGTCCATTCCGGGACCGGGCAAGGCCGATGAACCAGCCCAGAATGCCCCCGCCGATCCCAGTTATTTCGCGGGACCTTCGCCTTATGCGCCTCAGGCACCAGGCGTGAATGCCGCCAACCTGCCGGATATGGGCTCGATTGATGCTTCGGCGCTTCCGGCCATGGTGCCGCAGCAAAGCGCCAATCCGGCGCGTGAAGACTGGGCGACCTACGGGCGTGACGACAACCAGACGCGCTATTCGCCACTGGACCAGATCACACCGGAGAATGTCTCCCAGCTTGAGGTGGCGTTCACCTATCATACCGGCAGCTATCCACGCCCCGGCCAGACCAACAAATGGGCGGCCGAGACCACCCCGATCAAGGTCGGAGACGGGCTTTACATGTGTTCGGCCCAGAACGACATCATCAAGCTCGACCCGACGACGGGAAAGCAGATCTGGCGCCGCGATCTGAACGTGAAATATGAGTCCATTCCCTACACGGCGGCCTGCAAGGGGGTCACGTATTTCACGTCGTCGCAGACGCCTGAGGGGCAGCCCTGTCACAACCGCATCATTGAAGGCACGCTGGACATGCGTCTGGTGGAGGTCGATGCGGCGACTGGTGAGTTCTGCCCTACCTTCGGTCATGGCGGGCAGGTCAACCTGATGCAGGGTCTGGGTGAGTCCGTGCCAGGTTTCGTGGCCATGACGGTGCCACCGATGGTCGTGAACGGTGTGGTCGTCGTCAATCACGAGGTTCTGGACGGCCAGCGTCGCTGGGCACCGTCCGGCGTGGTGCGCGGTTATGACGTGGAAAGCGGTAGCTTTGTCTGGGCCTGGGACGTCAAGCGGCCCGATGATCATTCCCAGCCCACGGGTAACAATCACTACAGCCGTGGCACACCCAATTCCTGGGCCGCTCTGACGGGCGATAATGCGCTGGGGCTGGTTTATGTCCCGACCGGAAATTCGGCCGGTGACTATTTCAGCGGGTATCGCAGCCCTGAGGAAAATGCCGTTTCCACGTCCATCGTCGCGCTGGACGTCAAGACCGGATCCCCACGCTGGGTCTACCAGACGACGCGCAAGGATGTCTGGGATTACGACATGGGCTCGCAGGTCACGATGATGGATATGCCGACGCCTGACGGGCAGACGGTTCCGGCCATCATCGTGCCAACCAAGCGCGGCCAGACCTTCGTTCTGGATCGCAGGACGGGCAAGTCCATTCTACCCGTAGAGGAACGTCCGGCCCCGGCTGGAAACGTTCCGGGCGACACGCGTGCGCCCATGCAGCCCTGGTCCGTCGGGATGCCGGCTTTGCGCATGCCGGAGCTTCAGGAAAAGGACATGTGGGGCATGTCTCCGCTGGACCAGCTTTACTGCCGCATCAAGTTTCGCAGCGCGCATTATGAGGGTGAATTTACGCCTCCCAGTCTGGACAAGCCGTGGATCATGTATCCGGGCAATAACGGCGGAAGCGACTGGGGCTCCATGTCCTACGATCCGCAGACAGGCATCCTGATCGCCAACTGGAATGCTTCGCCGATGTATGCCCAGCTCATCACCCGTCGCAAGGCGGACAGCCTGAAGCTGATGCCGATTGATGCCGTGCACTATAAGCCCGGTGCAGGGGCCTCGGCCGAGGGTAATGGCCCGATGGAAGGCACACCCTACGCGATCACGATTACGCCATTCTGGGACCCGTTCACCCGTATGCTGTGCCACAAGCCGCCTTACGGGATGATCACGGCCATCGACATGAAGCACGGGCAGAAAGTGCTGTGGCAGCATCCGCTGGGAACAGCGCGCGCCAATGGCCCATGGGGTCTGCCGACAGGATTGCCCTGGGAAATCGGAACACCCAACAACGGCGGTTCCGTGATCACCAAAGGCGGTCTGGTCTTTATCGGGGCTGCAACCGACAACCTGATCCGCGCGATTGACGAGCGGACGGGCAAGGTTCTGTGGTCGCATGTCCTGCCCGGTGGTGGACAGGCCAATCCGATGACCTACGAAGCCAATGGCCGTCAGTATGTGGCCATCATGGCAGGTGGTCATCACTTCATGATGACCCCGATTTCCGATCAGGTTGTGGTTTTTGCGCTACCCAAAGGTACGAACTGAAAACAGCTGCTGGCCGTTTTGCCCATGGGTGAAGCGGCCAGATGTTTTTCCGGAACTGTCTGGGAGATATTTCGGATAAACAGGGGGACTTCCGGCAGCATTTCGATCATTCTGGCCATTCAAGAGAAAAGGTTTTATGTCGAAAACTCCAAAGCTGATCCAGTCGATCGAACGTGCTGTTGGTCTGCTTGAAATCATCGCGCAGCAGGGCGGCGGGGCGCGGCTGCGCGATCTTGCCACCATTTCGGGCCTGGGCAAGACAACCGCTCACAATATCCTGCAAACGCTGGAACAGCTCGGCTACGTTCACCGTCGTCTGGGAGACATGAATTATTATCTCGGGGGGCGCATTCTCAATCTTTCACGCATCGTGGGGAATGACTTCGTTTTTCGGGACCGGATGCGCCCGGTTCTGGAACAGATTGCCCGGGAAAGCGGCGCCACTGTCTATTTTGCGGTTCCCAGTGGAGACAAGGCTGCTTACGTCGATATCGTGGATCTGAAGGATCCGCTCTTTGCCGCCTCCCGGCTGCACGACAGGGAAAAGCTTGAAGGGTCCTCGGTCGGGCTTGTGTTTCTGGCATTTGTGCCGGGGCTGGGGAAGCGCGTGCTGGCGACGCGTTCAAATGCGCTGAGCAAGAATATCCTGCTGGAGATCGAGAACGTCCGGGTCAAGGGATATGCTCTGGATATTGAATCCTATCGGCCCGGCATCAATGCCGTGGCCATTCCCTGGCGCGAAAGCAGCGGCGAGGTCCGTTCAAGTATCGCCCTGTCTGGACCCGCGAGCGACCTTCCCCGGCAACGCCTGATCCAGCTTGCATGGATGATGATGAAATATGTTGCGAGCGCCAATCTGGAGGGCTCGCGGGGCCTGTTTGTAAAACCGGCCTGAACAATGTCTTGCGGGGACATTGTTCAGGCCGATCTGTTCCCTCAGAAGTTGGCCAGAAGCGTGACTTTGAAGCTGCGGCCAGGCTGGCTGTAATATGCTTTTGGAACCGTGATGTTGTCCGGAATGTCCAGCGCGCTGTAATACTTCTTGTCGAAGATATTATACATCCCCGCCTGAAGGCGCATGTTGCGATAGAACTTCGGAGAGTACCATCCCGTCAGATCGAAGATCGCATAACCGGGCGTCTTGTTGACGTTTGATGACATGTCCTGAACCTTGTTGCGGGCCGCAGCGAAGGTTGTGGAAAGGTTCGCGCCCCAGCGGTCGCTGACGTATCCGAAGCCGAAGATACCGCGGAACGGAGCGACGGAATTGAGATGCACGTGTTCCTGCGTGTCCCGCCCGTCCGAATAGGCGAGGGAGGTCCAGACTTCCCAGTGATCGGCGAAGGTCCAGTTGGCGCGGGCTTCAACGCCGTAAATGCGGACACTCTGGCGGTTGATGTATTTATAGACGCCGTAAGGGAAGTTGCCGAGGATCCCTGCTTCTTCCGCCGTTCCCGTCACGCTGTCGATGAAGTTGTGATAGTAATTGTCATAGAAGGAAATGCTCGCACCCTTCTTTGAGTTACCGTAACGGGCACCGACTTCCCAGCCCTTGCTGGTTTCGGGCTTCAGGTTCTGGTTGCCGATGGAGGCGTAGGTTCCGGTGCCACCGTAAGCGAGATACATTTCATTGGCGGATGGCGCACGGAACGCCCCGGCATACTGTCCATAGACCGTCAGGTTTTTCAGCAGACGGGCTTCGACGAGCACTTTTGGTGAATAATGCGAGCCGCTCGCCCCGCGCGGTGTGCCGCTGTAAATCGCGTTATCGGCGTAACTCGGCGTGTATTTCGGGCTGCGCTTGTACCAGTCGAACCGGAAGCCCGGTGTGATGTGCAACCATTCATGCTCGCCGTAGCCGATCCGGTCCTGAACAATGGCGCCGAGGTCGGCCCCATGCACATCGGGCATGTCGGACTGGTTATTGTGCAGGAAGGTACACGCATATGTTGCTGGCGTGCAGTTGTCCTTGCCCGCAGCATATTCGCTTGAATCCGTCAGATAGGCCTCGCCCCCCAGAGTGATTGCGTGATGGAATGGACCGGTAAAGACGTTGGATGTGATGGATCCAACTGCACCATAAGACTGGGTTGAAAGCGTGTCGTTGCGGTCATACTCGCCAATCGGTGCCGTGAGGCGGTGGGCGGCCGTATCGTTGATTGTGTCCACGTTCTGCCAGTAAGCAGTCAGATGCGCTTCACTGATGAACGCGAGGGGATTGGCAGCCTTATAGTCGTATCCTGCGGAAACGCGGGAGCGCTTTGTCTCTTCCAGCGTGTGATAGCGGCTATAGGTGCTGTTGACGCTGGAGAGAGTGTTTTCGTTGTAGTTGCGGTCGAAAACCTCTCCGGTCAGAGTAACGCGATGGCCGCCTGCAAAGTAATGATGGATCTTCCCCAGGAAATTGCCCTGCGTATAGGAGGCCGGGTCTTTTCTGGAGCGCGTCGTTCCCGTTCCGCCGATATCGCCGTGATTTCCCGTCTCGCTGCCGTTCTGGTAACCGCCCTGAACGAGGATCATCGTGTTGCCGTAGCGCGCGGCTAGAGCCTGATTGAGATAGGCGCTTTCGCTTGAGCCGTCATAAGTGGCTTTGGACAAGCCGCCGAAGGTCCGGTTCTCTTTCAGGATGTCTTCAGGGTTCAGGGTGCGAAGCGCAAGAACACCACCCAGGGCTCCCGTTCCGAAGAAGCTGGAGTTGGCGTTCTTGATGACGTCGATGCCGCCAAGGGCATTGAAATCATAGGACGAAACCCCACCGTCCAGACCACGGGCACCGTTGTCACTCCAGGTTGTGCGGATGCCGTCGATGGTGGTGAGGATGCGGTTCTGGTCGAGACCGCGCATGTTGATGCTGAAATTATTGGAGTTGAAATTGACGGCCGCATCCACGCGGCGGCTGTAGTCGGAAATATTGTCGATCATGCGTGTCTGAAGCGTCTTGAGCGTCGTCGTCTGGGTGAAGACACGTGCTTTGCCGACATTGCTGTAATCGGCATCGGGATCGATCTTCATGGAATCGAGCACATCTGCCTTGCCTGTCTGTCCGTGAACGCGAACGGGCGCGAGGGCGATGGGCGCGCTTTGCGGCGCAGGCGTTACGGAGGCGGATTTCTTGCCGGCTGCGTCCGGGAGGACGGGCTGGACGGTTGGGGAAAGGTTCTGGGCGAATGCAGGACCTGAAACGCCAGATCCCATCAGAACAAGGGCTGAGGTGAGGAGAAGCTGGCGTCGGCCGGAAATTCTGTGACGGCTGGAAGAGGGAGGCATGGGGCCACGTCCTTGTTGAGAATTCCTCTCAACAAATGGCATGAGAGATGTCTTGTCAATAAGTTGCGATTGATTCTCATTTTCACTTATGGCAGCCTTATCTTCTCGGACGAAAAGAGTCCCGTATCCAGGTCAAAAAGCCGCGGAATTCCGCGGGTGAGAAGAGTCAGATGTTTGTTGTTGTAAACCGTTTCAAAGTGCTTCCGCATAAGGAAGCCGACTTCCGGCGCCGCTGGCTCGATCGGGACGTGCTTCTCGATACCGTGCCGGGTTTCCTCATAATCCAGTTCCTGAAAGGGGGCACATATCCCGATCATGTGGCTTACGCTTCGCATGCCTCATGGGCCTCGCGGGAGGCTTTTGAAGCCTGGCGCGGGTCAGACCTGTTTCAGACGGCGCACAAGGATGCAGGCAAAGGCGAGTCCCTGACCCTCGGAAAGCGGGAGTTCAGTGCCTATGAGGTGCTCCGGACTGTCGAAGGGCTGGAGGAAGCGGCATGAAGGGGCAGCGTCCCACTCTCTCCCGTCGGCGACTGGGGATGTCGCTTGTCGCCATGGGCGTGACCTCCGGTATTCTGCCGAAAACGGGCCATGCAGCCCCGATGCGCGTGGTAACGGACTGCCGGGGCCGTCGCGTTGCGATCCAGAGTGCGGCGCGCATCGCCTGCATCGGCGGCACCATTACGGAAACGCTTTATGCGTTTGGGCGCTCGCAAAGCATCATCGGCGTTGATCTTACGTCCACATGGCCGGAACAGGCTCAGCGGGAAAAGAAAAACCTCGGCTACATGCGGACGATTTCTGCCGAAGGGGTTCTGTCCCTCAGGCCGGACCTGATCCTGGCGATGAATGATTCCGGCCCGGCTGCGGCAATGGATCAGCTGGCGGATTCCGGCGTCCCGGTCGTGTTCGTGGACGCGACCCATTCTGCGGAGGCAATCGAAGGGCGGACCCGCTTTTTGGCAGAAATCGTTAATGCGAAACCCGAAGGCGAACGTCTGTGCGCCACAATTTCGTATCAGTTCCGGAGCCTGGCCGCATGGCGCGAGGCCCATCCGCAGATGCGACGCGTGCTGTTCGTGATGCGCATGACGAACAACCGCGCCATGGCGGCAGGGAAAGGAACAGCGGCTGACGCGGTGATCGGCCTTGCCGGCGCGGTGAATGCCGGGGCAGACATGCAGGGCTACAAGATCGTGGATCAGGAGAACCTTGTCGCCCTTCGCCCGGACGTAATTCTGACAATGCAGCAGGGCGGGGACGCCATCCGCGCCGAGCTTCTGGCTGCTCCGGGATTTCAGTTGACGCCTGCGGGGAAAAACCGGGCGATCATCGCCATGGAAGGCGAGCGTCTTCTCGGGTTTGGCCCGCGCACGCCACAGGCAGCGCTTGATCTGGCCCGACTGATCGAGACGGCGGGTCATCCCGCATGAGATCAACCCGGCGCTACGCCCTGATCTTTCTGGCCACCCTCATGCCGCTGGTTCTGCTGGCCATGGTTGTCGCGCTGAATGTCGGGGCCACCGGCGTACACCTGTCGGCTCTCTGGCACGGCGCGGCGGATCCCGATATCCGGGCCGACCGGATCGTACTGCTTCGCATCCGCGGGCCACGGATCGTCATGTCGGGCCTGACCGGAGCCGTACTGGCCGTCGCGGGCGCAGTAATGCAGGGGCTTTTCCGCAATCCTCTGGCCGATCCGGGGCTGATCGGCGTGTCCTCCGGGGCGGCACTGGCGACCGCCAGCATGATCGTGCTTGGAGGGCCATGGCTCGTTTCTGATGCGTGGAGTGTCTGGGCCATTCCGGCCGCAGGGATGTGTGGCAGCTTTGTTGCGGCCTATCTGCTGTACCTGTTTGCAACGCGTGGGGGCGTAACCTCGGTCAGCACAATCCTTCTGGCAGGCGTGGCGCTCGGAGCGTTTTCAGGCGCGCTGACGGGCATCCTCATTTTCCGCGCCAACGATACGGCCCTGCGTGACCTGACATTCTGGACCATGGGCAGCTTCGCCGGCGCAACCTGGTCGAGGATCGGTCTGCTGTGCCCGTTCCTGTGCGTTGCGGCCGCCGTAACGGCACGTCTCGCGACACCCCTTAATGCGCTGTTGTTGGGTGAAAGCGATGCCCGGCTGATCGGATATCCCGTCGAGCGGATCAAGCGGCTGGCGATGGTAGCGGTGGCCTGTGCCGTCGGGCCGACCGTATCTTTCGTGGGGGCGATCGGCTTCGTGGGTGTCATTGTCCCGCACCTCGTCCGGCTGGTGACGGGACCGGATCATCGCCTCGTCCTGCCGGGAAGCGCGCTTCTGGGAGCCGCCCTGATGATCGTAGCAGATACGCTGGCGCGGGTCATCGCCATCCCGGCGGACGTTCCGGTGGGGATCGTGACGGCTGTTCTGGGAACGCCGGTCTTCGTCTGGCTTTTGGCAAGTGCCCGGGGACACGAGGTGGTCTCATGAGACTTTCACTTCAGGAAGCAAGTTGGCGCACCGGCGGGAAAACGATCCTCCATGGGACCTCGCTTCAGTTCGAAGCGGGTGAGGTGAATGCCATTGTGGGACCTAATGGAGCAGGAAAAAGCACACTACTTCGGATCGCCAGCGGATTATTGCCGCCCAGCAGTGGAACGGTGACGTTGCAAGATAAGGCACTGGGGGAGCTTGCCCCGAGCCACCTTGCTGCGATGCGGGCCATGCTCACGCAGGAGACTGTTTTGCGGGCACGCTTTACACTGCGTGATCTCGTCGTGATGGGGGCCCGGGTCTCGGCGCCCCGCCTGACCGGAAAAGAGTGCACCGCACTGGCCGAAGATCTGCTCAATCGTGTCGGGCTGGAGCACTTTGCGGACCGCGATGTCATGGACCTGTCTGGCGGAGAACGCCAGCGTGCCCATCTGGCGCGTGTCCTGATGCAGCTTGAGGCCACGGTTTCCGATGAAGGCCGTACACCGGGATTTCTGCTGCTTGACGAGCCGATTTCCGCACAGGATCCGGCCCGTCAGCATCTGGTTCTGGATCTTGCCCGCGCGCATGCCCGAAAGGGAGGCGGGGTCGTTCTGGTGCTGCATGATCTCAACTGGGCCGTAGCCTGCGCCGACAGGATCGTGGTGGTGAATGAAGGGACGATTCACGCACAGGGTCCGCCACAGGACGTTCTGACAGACACTCTGGCCCGTACGGTGTTTGGGCTGGAAGAAGGGCGCGTCCGGACCCACGAGCGCACGGGCAAGCCCTATATTTTGCCGCACGATATTATTTTTGGATCATGAAAGAGAACATCAGATGTACCAGTATATTGCGATGAACCGTTTCCGGGTGTCACAGGAGAACGCGGAAGCCTTTGAGAAACGCTGGCTGGAGCGGGAAGTCCTGCTCAAGACGGTGCCCGGCTTCGTCAGCTTCCAGTTTCTCAAAGGCCCGACACAGGACGATCTGACGCTGTACACATCCCACACGGTCTGGGAATCCCATGATGCTTTCGTAGGCTGGACCCAGTCCGAACAGTTCCGCCAGGCGCATACAGGAGCGGGAAGAGGCAAGACGCTGACGGCTGGACCGCCTGTTTTTGAAGGCTTTCAGGTTCTTCAGACTGTCACGGCCTGAACAGGTTCCCCTGCGATCCTGCGTCCATTCTCAAAAGAATGGACGCAGGACTTCCACCAGTGTTGTATGAGGCTTTACTCCGATGGAACCGTGCAGACAGACGGTCCATCGGACAGGATCATCTTGCTGGGTCTCTTTTGAAGAAACATGAACTGGGTCATCGTGTCATGAAGCGGACGGCCGATCTGCCGCTTCGGCCGCCGCCGGTCGTCGGTTTTGCTGACCGTTATCTGGGCGGCTTTGTGGATGACTATCACAGGCATGCCCGCTCCCAGCTTTCGCTGTTTCTGGGCGGGACAGTCACAATCAGCGCACTGGGACGGAGTTTCGTGCTCGGGGCCGGGCAGGGGATGTGGATTCCCGCCAATACGCTTCACCAAGCAAACTGCCGGACCGATCTGGCATTCCAGGTCGTCTATGTGGATGCCGCGCTGACGGAAGCCGCCGACCTGGCCTGCAAGATGTTTGATGCCTCCTCCCTCATGCGGGGGCTCGTGGATGAGATCATCGCCATGCAATACGAATTTGCAATGGATGAGCGCATGACCTCCATTGCACGATTGCTTATCGGCGAGATCCGGCGCGCTTCCCCGATTGCAGACCGGCTCCTGTTTCCGGCCGATCCGCGGCTGCTTCGCGTTTGTGAGGCCATTGCCGCGCAACCGGGGGACTGCCGCGACATCGATTACTGGGCGCGTGAAGCCGGTATGGCCAGACGAACCTTTACCCGCCTTTTCCAGCAGGAAATGGGTATGGGCTTCGCCGCCTGGCGTCGGCGCGTCCGGGTGGTCGAGGCGGCCTCCCGCATTGCCGCGGGCCAGTCCATTGCCGAGGTCGCGTTCGAGCTTGGTTACGAGAACGCCAGCAGCTTCAGCACGATGTTCCACCGGACGTTCGGCGTATCGCCCCGTATGGTGCGCGCGGGTACGCTGACCCCGATCCTGTAACCCGCGTTTTCTTCGCCCGGATGCCCCTCCCGGCGACAACACAGCAAATTCAATTATCGGCGATCAGGCAGACTTTGTTCGCGTTCGGGCCAATGCCCGTCGCGTCGGTTGATGCCGTCTGCGAATGTCGTTAGGAGCGCAACTAAGAGTTATTCTCAATAAAAAGACAGACCGCCGACCCTCTGGGTGCAGAAGCCGGTAACGACACATGGGTGGGGTATGCAGCGTAACAGGATCATCTACACGGCGCTTTTCTCGATCGTTCTGAGCGATACGGCTTTCGCCGCCGATCAGGAAAAAACGCCCGATACGGACCGGCGTTCGGGAGCCGCCGTGACGAGACAGGCCGCTCCGAAAAAGGCGGAAACGCGCGCCAAAGATATCGAGCAGATCAGGGTTCGCGGCCATATCGCGTCCACCATCGCCTCATCCGCGACCAAATCGAACACGCCTCTTGTCGAGACCGCGCAGTCCGTCACGGTCATTACCCGCGACGAAATGGATGCGCGCGGCGTGCTGAACCTCAATCAGGCTGTCCGCTATGCGGCGGGCGTCACGGCGGATACGCGTGGCGGCGAAGGGACGCGCTATGATCTTTTCGATCTGCGCGGTTTTACGGTCCCGACCTTTCTGGATGGCCTGAAATTTCAGGACAGCCCAACAGGTTTTGCCGTGGCCCAGACGGATACGTTCCGGCTCGATCGTGTCGAACTCCTGAAAGGACCGGCCTCCGCGCTTTATGGTCAGTCCAGCCCGGGCGGCCTGACGGCGATGTCCAGCAAGCTGCCGACGGACCAGCGGTTCTATGGCGGCGTGAACGCGACGGGCGGCATGTTCGATCTTTATCGTGTCGATGCCGATGTGGGCGGCTTTGCGACGGATGACGGAATGGTCCGCTATCGTGTGTACGGCACCATCAACGGACAGCACACACAGCTGAGCCGGACCGGAAGCCGGCGCTTCAGCATCAGCCCGTCTTTTACGTTCGGCGGAGATGGCCCAACGACCCTGACGCTGCTCGGGAACTACCAGTATGATCCGGAGAACGGGTCTTATGGTGGCGTCCCGCTGATCGGCTCTCTCAAGCGCGCGTCCTATGGTTATCTGCCACGCAATTTCTATGATGGCGACGTCTCGGCGGAGAAGTTCAACCGCCGTCAGGGCGCCATTACCTATATCCTTAACCATCGCTTCAACGATGACTGGAGCTTCAGCACGCGCGGCCGCTATGACGATATCAGAACGGTCTATCGCAGTGTCTATGACAACGGATATTATGATAGCGATGACGGCATCAGCGGCCAGATGCTGTCGCGTTCTGCCTATGGCACGCAGGAGCATACCTATAATCTGGCCTTTGACAGCCAGTTCAAGGGGAAGGTCCGCACGGGCCCGCTGCGCCATACGCTGATGTTCGGCTTTGACTACATGCAGCAGAAGGCGAACGATACGGAAGCCTATGGCGATGCTCCGGACCTGGATGTCCTGCATCCCGACTATCACATGGACATTCCCGACCTGACGCCCTATCTGCGTTATGTCACGAAGTCCCATCAGGCGGGCGCGTATGGGCAGGATGAAATCCGCTGGAAGCGTCTGATCCTGACAGGCAGCATCCGTAATGACTGGTACCGGTCCCATCAGACCGAATATTTCGAACAGTCCAATGACCGGCAGAGTGCCAGCCAGATCACCTGGCGCGCGTCGGGACTGTATCATTTCGACTTCGGTCTCTCACCCTATATCAGCTACTCGACGTCCTTTCAGCCACAGTCCGGTACCGTTTCGAATGATGGAGGGGCCACCCTGCGGCAGGCTCATCCGTCCATTGGCAAGCAGCTTGAAGGTGGCCTGAAATACCAGATCCCGGGAACATCCGTTCTCTTCACGGCAGCGGGCTTCCATATCGAGCAGAGCAACGTCCTCGTCTCCGTTGCCAATACGGGATACAGCCTGCAAAGCGGTCTGGTTCATTCGGATGGTTTTGAATTTGAAGCCCACGCCCAGCCATTCCACAACCTGATGGTTACGGCCGCGGTCAGCTTCCAGAAGGTGAAGGATGACTCGACCGGCAAGCCGCTGATCCAGTCCGGCAAGGGAAATGCCTCCCTGTTCGCTTTCTACACGATGCCATCCGGACCGCTCAAAGGGTTCGGTTTTGGCGGCGGTATGCGGTATTCGAACAAGACCTATGGTGGTGAAGCGACTTATGGCAGTGTCTGGCTTCCGCAATATGCCCTGTTTGATGCATCCATAGCCTATGACCTGAAAAACATGTCTCATTCCCTGCATGGCTGGAAAGTGTCTGCCAGTGTCAGGAACCTGTTTGACAAGAACTATATCGCGAACTGCTTCGCCTATGGGGCAGATGGTCAGTACTGCTACTACGGAGAGCGCCGGAATGCTCAGGCCAGCATCGGATATAGCTGGTAATATTCAAGAAACTACTGGTGAGGGGACGCGACGGCCATTCACCAGTAGCGTCGAAAGGCCCCGGATCCGACGGACAGGGAAAGCCTTGAAGAAAAGATCAGGCTTGATGATCTACCTGGGTTAGTTATGTTATAACATAACTAACCCTGAGAGAGCCGCCTTTCATGTCTGTATGCCCGACACGCCGCCATCTGGAGAAACTGTTGCCATTCAGAGGTATCCGGTCTCCTCAGTGCAGTCTGCAACTCCATGAAATGGATCTGTCGCCGTCTCTGCAACAGGCGGCTGAAATCTATCTCATGGGAAAGCCGCGCCTGCTGATGGCAAGAGGCAGCCTGTCGGAAGTAACGATGCAGCTTGAAGCCAAATGCTCTGAACCTGCCCGGCCTCTGGTGCAGGATATGCTCGTTCTGGCTGAACTCTACCGCGCGGTTTCCGGGCATCAGAATCTGCATGTCCGGCTGGAAAGAATTACCACGGACAGTTGCCGGAAATTCCATGTGGACTGCGTTGATCTGCGTCTGCTTCGAACCTATGTGGGGCCCGGTGTTCAGTGGACCGCCGATCAGGGACATTCGGTACACGAAGCCCGCACGGGGGCAGTGGTCTTCCTGAAGGGGAAGCATTTTCCGCGATGGAGCGAGGCCGAGAAAATCCTCCATCGCTCGCCCCCTCTGTCGTCCCGTCCGGCTGAAGAGCGTGTCAGGCTTCTCCTCACGATCGACGAAGCGGGCGCCTGCGGGGATGCGAATTTCGACATGGTCGCCTGACGCGCAGAGTTTCTTCTTTTCCCAACACAACGCGAGGCAGCGTCACGCCACAGGGCTATAGACCACGAGGATCAGATCAGGACGGCCATCGACAGCGAAGGTGGAAATCTCGAATGTCTGGAGGCCGTGGATGGGATGATGAAATGCCTTGGCGCCATGCTCGAACGTATGGATCGTTCTGTCATGCCACATTTCCCGGAATTCAGGACTGGCGGCGCAAAGTTCCGCGACCAGAGGCGCGATTGCGTCTGTCGCTCCCGCACGGGTCGCATCCATTCTAAACGCGCTGACAATGAAGCGGGCCGTCCTTTCCCAGTCCGGGTGAAGAATTCTGCTGCGGGGATCAAGGAAGATCAGGCGCAGGATGTTGCGATGTTCAGGCGGCAGGGACGCAAAGTCCGTCATCAGTTCCGTGGCGGCCTGGTTCCAGGCGACCATCTGCCAGGTCGCACTTCGGATAAAAGCGGGGCTGGGATCAAGACGATCCAGCACACGCTGAAGCCGTGGCGTTACGTCCATGGTCTGCCGGTAACGCGCTTCAGGCGCCCGCCCCAGCCCAAGCAGGAAAAGATGCTCCCGTTCGGCATCCGTCAGCATTAAAGCGCCCGCAAGCCGCTCCAGAGCCGCTGCCGACGGCGTTCCGCCACGGCCCTGCTCAAGCCATGTGTACCAGGTGACGCTCAGGGCCGCGCGTTGTGCCACCTCCTCACGCCTCAGCCCTGACGTGCGCCTACGGATGACCGGAAATCCCAGCGCGGCAGGATCAAGCTTCAGGCGCGCATTGCGCAGATAGACGCCAAGGGCCTTTTCGCTGGAAGGCTGACTGCTCATCCTGTTAGCTCTCATACCCCTGTAAGCTCACGACTTTACCACTGTCGGTAATCCCGTCCAGTCTGCCCGTCGTCGAGTGCGCAGGTAGCAATTCATTCTGGAATTGTGCTGCCTCTCATCCCTGTCAGACATTGAGGCGCAGACATGACCGCATTTTCCAGTTCTTCCTCACCGCTGCGCATCGCAATTCTGGGCGGTGGCCGGATCGGGAGCGCCTTTGCTTTTCATTTCTCACGGAACACAAAGCACGAGGTGACGATCATTGGCCGTCCGGGATCCTCACGTCTGGCGCAGTTACAGCGGGATGGCGGCATCGTGACGACTGCGGATGAGCGTGCTCCTGCCATCATCTGTGAGAGGCTGGACGAGACCATTGCCTATGATCTGATCCTCGTAACGCTCAAGGACTATCAGGTCGGGAACCTTCTTCCCGCGCTCAGACTGAGCGCCGCGCACAGGATCCAGTTCCTGTTCATGACCTTTGAGCCGGAGCATCTGCAACAGGCCATCACGCCTGGTCGTGCCGCGCTCGGTATGCCGTTTCTGCAGTCCGATCTTGATGCGGACGGGCGCATTACAGTAACCGTCGGCAAGAGAGAGACCCTGACCGATGATCCGCTTCTGGCCGGTCTTTTCCGAGATGCCGGACTGCCAGCCCGTCACGAGCCCAACATGGCCCTGTGGCTGCGGTGCCATGTTCCGCTGGGCGTAGCTTTTGAAAGCGTCGCTGTTGCTGCCGAACGAAGGGGTAAGGGTGCTCCATGGGGGCGTGCCATGACGCTGGCCCGTGGCATCCGAAGCTGTTTTGCCATGCTTCGCAGTCAGGGCTACGGGATTTATCCAAAAGATAAGGAAAAGCTGGGGAAAATTCCGGTTTTTATTGTTGCCGGAATGCTCTGGGGGCTATCACGCGTCCCGTCGTTTCGTATTCTTCTGGCCACCGGGGAGGCCGAGTGCTGCGCTCTCGTTGACGACATGCTGGCCTCCGTCGCAGCACCCGGACAATCAATTGATTTTAACGCCATCCGTGCGATGAAACCGTCCCCGTAACGGGTTTGTTCCTCTTCCCGAATTCCTGCGGTATGGTCGTCATTTCCTGCCCTGGACTGGCCTGAAACAGGGGCCTGTCCCGAAATATTGTCCGAAGCTTGTCTCCTTCTTTCTGAATGGAACGCGTTCATGACATCTCCCGCTCGTATTCTTGGCGCTGGAACCCTGATCCTGCTCCTGTCCCAGTTCTCCACCGCTCTTGCGCAAAGCGGACAACCGGATACTGCCTTGCAGCAAAGCCTTTCCGTCTCGACCCGGACGCCGAAATTCATTGCCCGGGATCCGGCGCGCCACCCGGTTCAGGAACTGTCATTTCTGGGGTTGAGCCCGACATCTTCGGTCATTGAGATCTGGCCTGGCAGCGGATACTGGACCGAGATCCTCGCACCGTATCTGCGCGATCACGGTCATTATGCCCTGGCTCTTGGTGACGCAGAAGGCTCACATGTGGAGAAGGCTTTTGCCAAACCCCCTGCCTTTGTCGCGGGCTCCGTCGTTGCCGCGCCGTATGATCGCATTACCCTGACGGAACTGGCTCACGGCCATGACCGGATCGGTGCTCCGGGCAGTGCTGATCTGGTCCTGACATTCAGAAACCTTCATAACTGGATGGAGCAGGGAGATGCGCAGGAAATGCTGGCAGCCATCCATCGCGTCCTCAAGCCGGGAGGGATTTTCGGCGTGGAAGATCATCGCAGCCATCTGCCGGGACCGCAGGATCCACAGGCAAAAAGCGGCTATGTCCGACAGGACTACGCCATCCGGCTTATCGAATCCGCCGGTTTCCGTCTGGTAGGGAGTTCGGAAATCAATGCCAATCCGAAGGATACGACCGACTGGCCCAAAGGCGTCTGGACGCTCCCGCCATCCCTTGCTCTGGGAGATCAGGACAGGGCGCGATACGTAGCCATTGGGGAAGCGGATAATTTTGTTCTGAAATTCGTCAGGACGGATGATCGTTGAACGGAAGAGTTGGAAGCGCCGGGAGCGCACCCGGTTATCAGGTCGGTTGATGACGATTATCCGGCCACGTCGCTCTGGACCGTATTCTTCTGGCCGCGTAGTTTGTCCATACAGGTCTCTACCGATCCCGGTGCGGTTCATTCTCTGGTCGTGGTATCCCGTGTTCGAGAAGTTTTCCGAGAGCCCTTTTTGTATCTGACGCATCGGTTTTTTGGAGTTTTGAATGCGCTATCTTGTTACCGGTGGGGCGGGCTTTGTCGGTAGTCATGTCGTTCTCGCGCTCCTGGATGCCGGTCATGATGTTGTCGTTCTGGATAATCTGAGCATCGGATATCGCGAGGCAGTCCCCGCGGGCGTTCCATTCCACAAGGTTGACCTGCTGGACTATGCCGCGACGTCTGCTGTTCTGGCGCAAGGGACATGGGATGGTGTCCTGCATTTTGCGGCCCTCTCCGTTGTCGGCGACAGTATGCGGGAGCCCTTTCATTATCTTCGGCAGAACTATCTGACGGCACTGAATCTGGTGCAGAGCTGTGTCGAGCATGGTGTCAGAAAGCTTGTATTTTCCTCGACCGCAGCGCTTTTCGGGGGGCCGGAACGGCCTGATCCCATTTCCGAAACGGCCTCTGTGCTGCCCGGATCGCCCTATGGCGAGAGCAAGTTCATGATTGAGCGTGTGCTGCACTGGGCGGATGAAATCCATGGCCTCAGAAGTGCGTGCCTGCGATATTTCAATGCTGCGGGAGCTGACCACCAGGGACGTGCAGGGGAGGATCATCGTCCTGAGACCCATCTGATTCCGCTGACCATTGACGCAGCACTCGGGCGCCGCCCGGCACTCAGGCTGTTCGGCACGGATTACCCGACCCGTGATGGTTCCTGCGTGCGTGACTACATTCACGTTACTGATATTGCCGATGCTCACGTGAGGGTTCTGGACCGGATCGGTGATCGCAGTGTGACGTACAATATCGGCAATGGCCAGGGTTACTCAAATCTGGAGGTGATCCAGAGCGTCGAGCGTGTCAGTGGTCGGAAAGTCCCCTGGGAAGCAGCCCCAAGGCGGGAGGGAGATCCGCCTCACCTCGTAGCGGATTCAACGCTCCTCAGAAGCGAAACGGGATGGGCGCCGCGTTTCGCGGATATTGACAGTATCGTGGAAACGGCTCTGCGCTGGCGTGAAAGCCATCCTCACGGGTATGGGGTTTGACGGGTTGAATCAGGTTCCCAGATGTTTCTGTCCGGGAATGGCCTGCAGAAGTGTTCGGGTATAGGGCGATGCGGGCTGTTCGAATATCTCTTCCGTAGGGCCGTATTCTTCCTGAGTGCCGCGCCGGATAACTGAAATCGTGTCGGCAATCTGCCGGACTACGGCGAGATCGTGGGAGACGAACACGAAGGTCAGGCGAAGTTCCTTCTGCAACTCGACCAGAAGATCCAGAATTCGCGCCTGAACCGTGACGTCCAGCGCGGAGACGAATTCATCCAGCACGAGAATGTCAGGTTCTGCCGCCAGAGCGCGGGCAAGGGCAACACGCTGGCACTGTCCACCGGAGATTTCTGAAGGATGCTGGGCCAGTATGGACTGCGGCAGGTGGACGCGTTCCAGCAGTTCATGAATGCGCGCAAGCCGCCATGCTGCGTCTTTGCGGAAATGATTGCGCAGGGGCTCTTCGATAATGCGCCGGACTGTCTGCCTGGGATCCAGGGAACTCCATGGATTCTGGTAGACGAGCTGCATCTTTCGAAAAGATGCCGGACGTTTTTTGCCGTGTCCGGAAAAAATATCGTCTCCCTGGATCAGGACGCTGCCGGCGAGCGGGGGGATCAGCCCCATCAGGCAACGCAGGAGGGTCGTCTTTCCAGAGCCTGATTCTCCGATGATGCCGTGAGTCGTGCCCGGCTGAACGCTGAAAGAAATATTGCGGACGGTCGGCTTTGAGCCGTGTCTGTCAGAGTTGTGAGAAATTGTGAGGTCTGAGACCTCAATGGCCGGAGTTTCGGTCCTGTCGGAAGGCAATGTGGATGCCAGTCTTGGATGAAACGCCGGGGAATCTGCCAGAAGCTTGCGGGTATAGGGCGACTGCGGGTTTTCAAACAAAAGGCGGGTCGTGTTCTGCTCCGCAATGCGTCCTCCCTGCATGACAATCACATCATCTGCGCGATCCCGGGCAAGGGCGAGGTCGTGGGTAATCATCAGGAGGGAAGAGCCATTTTCTTCCCGCAGGCGGCCGAGCAGGTCGAGGATCTGTTTCTGAACCGTGACGTCCAGTGCACTCGTGGGTTCGTCAGCGATGATCAGGGGAGGTGCCAGTGCGACGGCAATGGCGATGAGAATGCGCTGCTTCATGCCGCCCGAGAACTCATGCGGGAATTTTGAGAAGCATCTCTCGGGCTCTGGAAATCCCACACGCTCCAGAAGATGAAGCACCCGTTCCCGTCTTTCGTACCGTCCCAGTGAGGTATGCAGTTGCAAGATTTCTTCAATCTGCCTGCCAACCGGAATGCGCGGATCGAGCGAACTGGATGGATCCTGGGGAATGAACCCAATCTGACGCCCCCTGATCTTGTTCAACTCGCGCAACCTGACATTCAGGAGAGATTGTCCATTCAGGCTGAGTGTGCCTTGCAGGACATGAGCGTTGGGAGGCAGGAGGCGGATGATAGCTTTCGCGATGGTCGATTTACCCGACCCGGACTCACCAATCAGCGCCGTAATCCGGCCCGGCAGGAGACGAAAGGAAATATTTTCGACAGCGGTTTTTTCGCCATAGGCGAAGGAGAGGTCACTGACGTCCAGAACGGGGGTTACAACGCTCACGGCTGTGTCCCTCCGGGGCGGGTAATGGTGTGGCTGAGATGGTTTGCGGCAAGGGCCACGATCAGGAGAGCCAGACCGGGGAAGGTCGTCATCCACCAGGCCGTGGCAAGATAATCGCGCCCTTCAGAGATCATGAGCCCCCATTCCGGCGTTGGGGGAGGCGCGCCATATCCCAGAAAACCCAGTGTGGCGAGGGAGAGAATAGCCATGCTGTAACGCAGAACCGCAAGCCCCAGAACCGGACGGAAGGCATTCGGTAGAATATGCCGCCAGATCATTCCGCCAAATCCTGTTCCAGACAGATGCGCGGCCTCCACATACGGCATTGCACGAAGGCTGCGGACCAGATTCCGGACGATACGCGCGAAGCTCGCAGTCTGGCTGATACCAACGGCCAGGGCAGCGTGAACCGGACCGAACCCTGTCAGAATGACCACGGAAAGGGCCAGAAGCAGTTCGGGAATGGAAAGCAGGACGTCAATGAGGCCCGACAAGGACGCATCCACAATTCCTCCCGACATGGCGGCGAAGCCTCCGATGAGCGCACCGAGCACAACGCCCGTAAGGGTGGCGATGAAGGCAGCAGGAAGCGTCTCACGCGCGCCATAGATAATGCGCGCCAAAACGTCGCGCCCGAGCTGATCCGTTCCGAGCCAGTGCGTACGGTCTGGTGCCAGCAGGTGATCCTTTGCCACGCCCGTAACAGGGTCACTGCTGGTCAGGGCGGAAGGCCAGACAATCGCGAGCATGAAAACGGCGAGAATCCCGATGGACAGGAGGGTCTCGGGGGAGAAGAAGGAAAGGCGCTTCATGATCCGGATGTTTCTTTCCGTCCGGCGGGGGCAGAACGCAGGGTCGGGTTGATCAGGGGGATCAACAGATCAACCGTCAGGTTGGCAACGACGAAACCTGTCGCACCAATCATGACGATGGCCTGCAACACAGCGACATCCTGTCCGGAAACGGCTTCGCGGGTGAGATGACCGAGCCCGTTCAGACCGAACACGGTTTCGGTCACAATGGCGCCTGCGATCAGCTCACCGAATACGAGACCGGCCATCGTGAGGGAGGGGATGATGGAATTGGGAAGGATATGTCTGAAAAAGACGGAAGCCCGGCTTGCCCCCTTCGTCCTGATCGCCATGACGAACGGAAGCTGTTCGGTTTCTTCGATCTGCTGGAGCAGAAGCTTGGCCTGAGGGGCCGCAATGGGCAGGCTCACGGCGATGGCAGGAAGAATGACGCCTTCCCACGGTCCAACTCCGACCACGGGCAGCAGGTGGAGCCTGAAGGACAGGAGCTGGATGATAAGAATGCCCGACCAGTAAAGCGGAATGGCGCTCCAGAAGCCGGGAAGGGCATGCAAAGCCTGTCTCAGCCACCGCAAAGGAAGAAGGCTGGCACCGACCGCGATGGCCAGCGTCCACAACAGCGACAGCAGAAATCCCACGGCTGCCAGACGAAGCGTGACAGGCAGGGCAGCGGCAATAAGGGTTGCGACAGGCACGCCAAGCTGTACGGAATAGCCGAAATTGCCCTGAAGCATTTGCCCGATCGTGTGGACATACTGAACCAGAGGGTTGGATGAGCCGCTATATAGCACCCGCATCGCCTCGATCTGCTCAGGGGAGAGTCCAAGCTCCGGATCCATGAACCGGATCATGACCGCATCGCCCGGCATCATCTGAAGCAGGAAAAATGTTACCGTAAACGCGCCCCACAGGATCACGATCGCACGGAAAACCTGTGTAAGGGCATAGCGGCCGAAGCCACCCAGCGCATCCAGAGAGCTGCCGGATCGAAAGCTGCTCATGGCCCCGTCAGCTCCAGATCGCGAAGGACAGGCCGCCCCACAGCCTCAAAAGCAAGGCCTTTCAGCTGTTTTGAGGCAGCATAAACCTGCGGCTCTTCCAGAATGGGAATGTCGTAGGCCTGATCTATCAGGTACTCCTGAACTTCGGCGACCAACCCGAGACGTTCGGCAGGATCGGTGCTGGAGGCGATCCCAAGAAGCATCGTGTTCAGATGCTCATCCTGAAACCCCTGCACCTTTGTGCTCTGGCCCCCCTTCTGAAGCAGAGCATCGCGGTTTTTCGGAAAAAACTCGCTCTTGAGGACGTCCGGATCGGCGCGGCCAACCTCGGAAACCGTCAGTGGCGTTCTGCGGGGATCCAGATTGTCGAGCAGAACGCCCGCGGCCGAGCCCGACATGATGTTCAGATCCACGCCGATCCGGCGCCACTGCTCGGCCAGCAATTCGAGCATGGTCTTGTTCTGCGGATGGGGCAGGGAGATATGAACTCCAAGACGCAGAATTTGCCCGTCCTTATGGCGCAGCCCATCCGGCTCCATATGCCAGCCCGCACTTTCAAGAAGTCCGGCGGCCAGAACAGGATCGAATTTCATCCTGTCTGAAAGATCGACAAACCCGGCCGCCTGCGACGATAGGACAGAGCGGGCCACCGGATAGCTTTGCGAATACAGGGTGCTGACGATCTCCTGTCGGTCCGTCCCATGCAGGAGGGCTTTGCGGACACGGATATCAGCGACGAGCGGATTGTCGGGACGCAAGGCAATCCCTGTGTTCACGCCCCGGGTGGACGGGGCGTAGAGGCTGTAGCCCGCATGCCGGATCTGCTCTTCGTCATAGGCTTCGACCTGACGGATGATGTCCGCCTGTCCCGCCAGAAGGGCACCGACCCGGATGCTGTCCTCGGGCACGATCAAAATCTTGATGCGATCGACCAGTGCCGCGCCCTGTGAGGTCTGAGGACCCCAGCGATAGTCTTTGCGGGCTTCCAGATCGACTTCCTTGCCCGGAATATCCGCTGAAACCACGAACGGGCCGGAGCCAATGATATTGGTCGCGGTCCCCAGTTCATCGAAAGGCCGCCGGAGGGTCGCCGGAGAAACAATCCCCGATCCGAGCACGGAGGTGGCCTGCAGAAAACCCGGCGCAGGATGCGTAAAATGGAATGTCACCGTCAGGGGATCGACCACTTCGGCATAATCGAAATTGCTGATCGCCTCCGAGACCGGGAAATGGAGCTGGCTGTTGCCTTTGCCATAGGTCTGGAAATTCAGCGCAACAGCCGGTGCGTCAAGCGGGGAGCCATCCGAGAAAGTGAGACCCGGACGAAGATGGAACGTATAGGCCGTGTCATCCACGTTCACACTCCAGGAACTTGCCAGCCAGGGTTTGATCTCAAGGGTTTGGGGATCCTGCCAGGTCAGACGGTCTGTAATCTGACTGAGAATACCGCCATTCGGATAGAATCCCCCGGCGGGTGGATAGAGGTTGGTATGCTCCTGCGGGTCAAGATAGGTCACGGTCCTGCCATGCGCGTAGCTTTCAGCCGGAAGAAGCGAAAGCGGGGTTAGCATCGAAAAAAAAGCCAGCAGAACAGGCCGGACGTAGAGGGCATTGTAAGCCGGCATTGTGACCCTTCGATTCGTTCCGGAAAAGGGAAGAACTCTTAAAATATACGCATAAAACGATATGTGTTAGTTTTATATATCGCTTGCATCAGAATCATCTATAAGAAAATGATGTTTAGCGACAATAGGCTTTATCAGGAAAAATTCCTTTTCCCGCTCTCTCCCGGTATGAAAAGAAGCGAAGGGATTTCTGATGCCAACAATCAAACCATATAATATAGTTATATATAACAAACCACTTTTGTAGTGCATACATATGAAAACGGATGTACGAACGTTTCCGTGTGGTGATTCGTTGCCGTAACAGACATGAAATTCGGTGGTGAAACTAGTATGCTGTACAGACGGAATTATGATTATCTGCGGCGTTCCGGTGTGCGGCCTGCGCGGATTGTAACGACACTTCTCCTGTCCCTGAGCACTGCCGCGGTTGCCACCGCCTCGGATGCGGGAATAGTTGCAGGCGAGAAGAACACAGGGCGGCAGGATGCCAGGGACAAGCGACATGTTTCGTCGCCGCAGAAACGCCCGTTCCCTGCGTCAACGCCGTCGCACGCCTCTTCGTCACATCCCCGGGATGTTGAAGATCATGGAGGCGTGGAGCAGGTGACTGCAACGGGGAGCCGCGAAAACGTGGCTTCGGCGTTTCGTGTCTCTACTCCGACCAAAAGCACGGTGCGCGTTGCCGTCGTTTCAGGCGCACAACTTCTCCAGACGGGACAGACCAATGTCATTGCTGCGCTGCAGCAGACGTCCCCGGAACTCAACGCTCCACCGGGCGGCGGCGGCGGAGCTTACTCCACGACGCCGACCCAGACCGTCATCCTGCGCAATCTCAACGCCGATGAGACGCTCGTGCTGGTCAATGGCGTGCGGCGCCACATCAGTGCGATTGGCAACTGGGGCGATGGCCCGGCCAAGGGCACCCAGCCTGCCGATCTGAGCCTTATTCCACTGAGTGCCATCGACCATATTGAAATCATCACGGAAGGGGCGACTGCCCTTTACGGACAGGACGCCATAGGCGGCGCCATCAACATCATTCTGAAATCCGGAGCGAGAAATGGCGGGACCGTCAATCTCATGAACAGCGGATATTACGCCGGGGATGGCCAGGCCATCGAGGGCTATGGCGATATCGAGCGCAAGATCGGCAATCAGGGCGGCGGAATTGATATTGCCTGGCAGGTCCTGAACCAGTTGCCGAGCCACCGTGACGCCCTGAATACGGCGAACCTGTACTCATTGCCACAGGACGCTGAAATGCAGCAGCGGGTCGGGCAGGATGTGAACCGTGTTGAAGGTGTCAGCAAGTCTCTGGCGGAAGTCTTCAGCTTCAACGGCCACCTTCCGATTACGGATCGGGTCGAAAGCTACCTGACGGGAACGCTGGCGCATCGTTCGACCGATCGTGTCGGGTTCTTCCGCGGTCCGGCCAATAACAATACGACCCGCGCCCTGTATCCCAACGGATATTCCCCGATCGAGGTCTTTGACGAGCTGGATTTTCAGGTGAACGGCGGTTTGCGCGGGGTTCTTCCTCAGGGTCTGGCATGGAACACCTACGCCTCCTTCGGGCGTGAGCGCGTGAACGAAGATGTGGAGAATGATGAAAACCCTACCTTTGGCGTTGATAGCCAGACGAATTTTCATCAGGGCCAGATCATTGCTTCCGAGCTGATCGGGGGAGCAAAGTTCTCGAAAAAATTCGCGGTTTCCGGCCTCGCCAAGCCAGCGGAGTTGAATTTCGGGCTCGAATACCGGCATGACACCTATCAGATCGGACAGGGAGATTATCAGTCCTGGGCCACAGGGCCGGTCCTCGTTGGGCAGACAGGTGTGCAGCCAAGTTCCGGCGCGGCGGGCTATGCCGGTTTTGAGCCGCAGAACGCAGGCAACTGGTCACGCGATATTTTCGACGGTCACGTCGGGCTCGATTTATTCCTGACCCAGAAATGGGAGCTGACGATCGGGGGACGTGCCGTCAGTTATTCGGACAAGGGGGCAGCCCCGACCGGCTCCATCGGGATGCGCTATAACTTCAGCAAACGCTTTGCGCTGAGGGGAAGTGTCAATACGGGATACCGTGCGCCGACGCTTGGTGCGGTCCACTATAACGCTACCTCAACCGGGCCGGGACAGGTGACGGAAAACCTCTCATCCTTTGATCCGGTAGCCCGTTTGCTCGGGGCTGGCGGTGTGAAGGGAGAAACCTCCCGGAGCTATGATATCGGCTTTGACTGGTCACCTCTTGATTCGCTTCACCTGTCCCTCGACGGATACCGGATCGACATCAATGACCGGATCGAAAGCACGACGGAATTCTCCGGAACACAAATGAACGAATTTCTTTATGCGCAGGGTATCAGTAGCAGCCCTACGGATAGAATATTCGTCAACTACATGACCAATATCGGGAATACGACCACCAATGGTTTCACGGCCAAGCTGAGCTATCAGTTTCCTCTGGCACCACGGTGGGGTGTGCTTGTCGGGAGCGTTCAGGCAAATGTTGCTGATACCGAAGTCACGCACTACGCAGCCACACCTGCGGTTCTTCAACAGCTTGGGCAGACTTACTATGACAGCCTGTCCCGCAATAATCTCCTTCGCGCGTCACCGAAGAACAAGGAATCCTTTGCTCTGAACTGGTCCAAGGGGCGGTATAATGTTTACGTTCAGGAGCAGCGCTACGCCGGTGTGGAATGGATCAACTATAGCGGCGATCCGTCCTCGACATGGACGCATATCAGGCCACAGGTTCAGACGAATATCGCGTTTACCGCGCGTGTTGGACATGGGTTCACTCTGACGGCGGGCGCGAACAACCTGTTCAACAAGTTTCCGACGCGCGTGAAGGAAAGCACTCTTTCTGAAACTCAGGGCACAATCAAATATCCGACGACTGCTCCTGGTGGATATGAAGGCGGATATTATTACGCGAGGGTTGGCTATGTATTCTAACCTCCATTTAATTCATGCTGTTCTTTTGGGATAAATCGATGACAAACAGATTTTCTTTTGATGCGGACCCGCCGCAGGATCTTATCGATCATGTCGTTGGAATAGACGCAGGATCGTGGCTTGATACCTTAAGGCGCGGACGCAGTGTTCTGCGTGACAACGCCCAGCTGAGTTCCGAGCTTCTCCTCAATCCCAAGGACGATACAGATTTCTCGAAGACGGAGCGTCTGGCGGTTACGTCCTTTGTCGCAGGCCTGCACGGCGATAGCGGGATCTACGAGCTCTATCTGGGCCTTCTGGCGCGCCTGGAAGGGGGGGCTAGGCTTGGAGATGTCATTAAGGATCTGGTCGTCGCGGGCCGGACTACAGGCCCTTATGGCGCTTACCCGCGTGGCCCGCTTTCCAACGAAGATCTCAACGGCATCGGCTTCTCTGCATCGCCAGCGGAAATCGGTGAGCGTCTGGCAGCGGCTCTGAACCACGCCCATTTCCTGACCTACCATCCACGGGATGCTTCGGTGGATGCGCTGGAGACGCTGAAAGCGGCAGGGTGGAGTGCTACGGCTATTGTGACATTATCCCAGCTCGTTTCGTTTCTTACCTTTCAGATCAGGATCATTCATGGCCTGACAGTTCTGCGTAATCTCGGTCCTACCGCTGACCTGAATATTCTGGAGACCACATCGTGAACGTTACCGAACAGACGTCTCCGGTTCTGGACAATCGAGAGCCCGACCGGTTTACCACAGCGCTTCTGGACTGGCATCCGTGGCTTCCCCCGCTTGCGGAAAGCGAGTTGACGGATACCCATTACGAAGGACTGGTCGATCGCGCGCGGGCGAAGTCTCCGTACTTCATGCTGCTTGCACGGGATCCAGAAATCCTTGGCGCCCGGACACGAAGTGACAAGGACATATTCTACAATATTGCAGGTGGTCTGCCCCGCAAGGAGCGCGAACTCGCTGCGACGGCCGTATCACGTTTTAACGGCTGCATTTACTGCGCCTCCGTTCATGCACGTTTCAGCGAGCGTCAGGGAGGCTCCCCGGCGGCTCTGGCGACACTGCTTGAAACCGGGAAGCTGCCTGCAGACGCGGAAGAGAAATGGCTGCTCGTGGCAGAAGTGGCGCGTGAGCTGTCAGAAACGCCGATTGGTTTTTCCGAAGTTCATGTCAGGGTTCTGCGGCAGGCCGGTTTTGAGGATGCAGAGATTCTGGACCTGATCAATGCATCTTCGTTCTTCAACTGGGCCAACCGGCTCATGCTGTCGCTGGGGTATCCGACGCTTCCGGTTGAAAAGTAGGGAGTGTTTCCTGCGTCGTAACGGAAACACCGAGGTTCTGTGGACGGGGCGTCGCGCCATGCCCCACCCCGATGAAATTTTCTGAAAGTTACCTGCACCGTGTCACGAAAACAGATCGGATTTTTCACGCGCCTTCTGGATGACGTGCCGTCCAGCCAGCGTTACGCACTTGCTCTGGAACAGATCAAGGCTGCGGAATCTTATGGTTTCCAGAGCGCCTGGGTCGCGCAGCATCATTTTCATGGAGACGAGGGAGGGCTTCCGTCTCCCTTTCCGTTTTTGTCCTATGTGGCTGCAGAGACTTCCAGAATCCGACTTGGCACAGGCGTCGTCACGCTTGTTATGGAAGATCCTGTGCGGGTCGCGGAAGATGCGGTGGTGACCGATATTCTGTCTAATGGCCGGGTCGAAGTCGGGTTTGGCTCTGGTGGAACACCCGGGTCCTACCTCCCATTCGGTGAGAAATTTGAAGATCGACATGCCACGTTCAATCATAATCTGAATGTGATTAAATCAGCATGGAAGGGCGAGGCTCTGCCGGGCGGGAATCATCTCTGGCCCAAAGGAACAGGCCTGGAGCACCGAAGCTGGCAGGCCACATTTTCAGCATTCGGAGGAGCGCGGGCCGGTGCAGATGGCGATGGCCTGCTTCTATCCCGTACGCAGCCACGCCCGGCGGCGAAGCCGGGCGCTGCCCTGTCGGATCTTCAGCTTCCCATCGTCGAGGCTTACCTCAAGGCCCTTCCTGCGGAACATGCCCCCCGTATCCTGGCTTCCCGTTCCGTGTTCGTGGCCGATGATCGTGCAGAGGCATTGCGGATGGCTGAGAAGGGCCTCTCCCGGCAGGTGAAAAAATTCCGCGCTGCGGGGCATACGATCGACGATACGAACATCGAGACCCTGATACGCACATTTGATGTGCATATTGGAACGCCTGATGACGTCACAAAGTCATTGTCCCAGGACAGAACACTCGATCACGCAACGGAAATCGCCATTCAGGTCCATTCTGTCGACCCGGAACACCGGTTTATTCTGCGCTCTTTGGAGCTTTTCGCAAAAGAAGTCGCTCCCCGACTACGCTGAAGATCGGGCAGGCGGGCAGGACATTTGAGGACGTCTCACGACTGATCCTGGACTTCTGGTTCAGGAAAGCGCAGGAACGCAGCACAGCGTTGTGCTGCCGCTTCCTGCGCAAAACCGAGGGCTTATCCCAGCCCGGCACCAGAAGATCCGTATCTCCGATGTGACCGGACATTCCGCTGCCATTTACAGTAAATTACAGTATTTTTTTTCTTATGTATGAAGAAGATGTTTCCACCAGCAGGACGATGATCAGGATCATCAGCAACAACAGGGATGCCGTTCGGTATTGAAAGAGACTGATGGCTGTGAAGAGCTGGAAACCCAGTCCACCTGCGCCCACAAATCCGAGAACCAGAGAACAGCGCAGATTTTCATCCAGTCTGTAGAGGATCAGGCCGAACATTGAGGGCATGAGGGTAGGGACAATGCCATGCACGAAGATCTGCAGGCGGTTTGCGCCAGCCAGTTCCATGGCCTCCATGGGCATGACGTCCATGTCCTCGATCATCTCGGCACCTAACCTGCCGAGCATGCCAGCGGTATGCAGGATCAGGGAAAGGACACCTGGGAATGGCCCCAGACCAACGGCCGTTACGAAGATCAGTGCCCAGACAAGATCGGGGACGGCGCGGAGCAGGGCAACGGCACTGCGGGCGAGCGTCCGGATGATGGGATTGGGGACGATCGTACGCGCGGAAAGCAGCGCCAGCGGGCATGCCATAATGGCGCCGAGTGCCGTTCCGATCAGGGCAATGTCGATCGTTTCGCGCGTTGGACCCCATTCAGCAGGAAGCTGGCTCCAGTCGGGTGGAACGGCGCGCTGGACGATATCGACAATGCGACCTGCGCCAGTGACGAGATTGGTAGGGCTGACCTGCGTATTGTGAGCAGCCTGCGCCAGAACGATCGCCAGAATAACTGCCCCGCCCCAGCCGAGCAGTGCGCCTGACGAGAAGCGGGAGATTGCCGCGCTACGACTTTGCGGAGCGGGACGGATGTCCGTGTGGGTCATGCTGCATCTCTGGTGTAAAGGGTCGCGATCATGGCGTCATTCACTGCCGAAGGTGGCAGGTCGAAGAGGATATGCCCTTTCTTCAGCCCGACGAGGCGTGTCGCGTGGCGGCGTGCCAGATCGATCTGATGAAGGACGCAGAGTACGGCCAGTCGCTCATTCCGGGCGACGGTTGCCAGCAGTGTCATGACTTCTTCTGCGGATTCAGGATCCAGACTGGCAACCGGCTCGTCCGCGAGGATGACGGAAGGTTTCTGAGCCAGAGCGCGCGCCACCGAGACGCGCTGTGCCTGTCCTCCTGACAGCGTGGAGGCACGCTGCCCAGCGAGGGCGCCGAGCCCCACACGATCCAGACAGGACATAGCCAAAGGGCGTTCGGAACGGGGCAGGAACCCCAGCATGGTGGCAATGTTCTGGTGACGCCCAAGCGTGCCGCACAGGACATTGGACAGGACACTTCGGCGTCTGATGAGGCGCGCGTCCTGGAACACCATGCCCAGTTTCATGCGGGACTGCCGCCGGGTCTCTCCACGCATCCGGGTGATATCGGTCTGGCCGATCCGGACGTCCCCGGTGCTGGGCGGGATCATGCCCGATGCGATCTTGAGCGTAGTGGACTTGCCGCTTCCGTTGGCGCCGAGCAACACGACCAGCTCTCCGGGCTCTACACGCAGATCAATGCCGTCGAGAACGGTTTTCGGGGCGCCTGTGGCTGTTTCATAGGACTTTGTTACCCCATGCAGCAGCAGGGAGCGGTTCGTCGTCTCGCTCATCACGGAGCCCCATGCGTATCGACGCCGATGATCGGTGTGAGGTCCCGGATTCCGTCATAGGCAGCATCGGTCTGGGGCGTCAGGCGGGATGCGGCAACGGTATCTTTTCCATTGTCATTGAGGCGGATCCTGCTGACGTCCACGCTCAGGAGTGCGGTCAGGAGCTTCTTGCGGAAGGCGGGGGAAAGACCGGCGGCGACAGCAATCGGGCCTTGTGGAATGGCATCGGACTGCCAGAGCACCACATAGTCCTTCGGGTCATATTCCCCAACGGCGCGTGCATCGGCAATGGTTTCGCTATTGAGCTCGGCGGAATCGACCTGCCCGTTACGAATGGCTTCGAAGGCCGCCGTATGTGTGCCAGCGTAGCGGACGGCGAGGTCATGGTCTGGGTCAAGCCCCGCCTTGCGAAGGGCCGCTGCGGGTAACAGGTGGCCGGATGTGGAGGCCGGGTCGGAATAGGCAAAACTGTGCCCCTTCAGTCCGGCAAGATCATGGATGCCTGTGGAGGGGCGGGTGACGATGCTGGCCGTGTAGAGACCCGCCTGACCGGTTGGAGTGGAAAGCACCGCGATCGCATCGACGCCTGCCATTTTGTGCGCCATGACGTAACCTAGGGGTCCGAACAGTCCGAGGTCCGTATGGCCGGAGCGCATGGCTTCGATTTCGGCACTGTAAGACACCGTGATCATGACATGCACCGGGCAGTGCAGGCGTTCGGAAAGCTGCTCCCCGATGGCCCGGAAGACGGGCTCGAGCGTGTTGATGGGCTCATAGGGCTCGATTGCGAAAGTAATTCCGTCCGGGTGTGGGCAGGGGGCATCGTCTTCCGCAAAGGCAGTCGGGGGAGCAGAGAAGAGGGATAGCCCGACACAGAGCGCAGCCAGCGATGAAACTTTCATGACATGTCTAGACATGTTGAGTGCCTTTCTGGAATGTCCACGAGCGCATGATTTTCGCGCGGTGATCGCGAAGAGGTGGCAGATGACGGAAAGATTTCCCCGCTGGCGGGATGTGGCCAATTCCCTGTCCGAGGGTATCCGCAACGGTATTTACGAGCCGGGGAAAAAGCTGCCGACCGAGAACGATCTGGCGCGGCATTTCCAGCTCAATCGCCATACGATCCGCAGGGCGCTGGAAGAACTTGCCAGTGCCGGGATGATCCGGACCGAGCAGGGCCGGGGCAGTTTTGTGTGTGACGATCCGGTCGAGTACCGCATCCATGCCCGCCCGCGTTTCAGCGAACTGATGAAGGACAGCAACCGCCCGACCACGCGGCGGAAACTTTCCCTGCGGCGCATGGCTGTGGTGGACGCACCGGAGCGTGCTCTGGCACAGGATGTTCTGGGGGCGGTAACGAACGTGATCGTGCTGGAGCGGATTGGCTATTCCGCCGAGCGTCCGGTGTCTTATTCGCGGCATATTTTCGATGCCGGATTGCATGAGGGCCTGATGGCGGCTCTGGACGCGCATGACTCAATTACCGAAGCGCTGAGGAAACTGGGGATCGAGAGCATCCGGCGCAGGACGCATGTGAACGCGCGCTGCCCTGACACGCATGAGGCTTCCCTGCTCCGGATTGAGCTCAACGAACCCATTCTGCGGACGGTAGGCTACAACGTGACGCCAGACGGACGTCCCATCGAGATTTCGATCGGACATTATCCCGGGCGCCGCATGCAACTGGCGTTCGAGAATCTTCAGACGGACAATGTGAGTGTCAGTCATGATGCGGCGTCCCGAGCAGAGTCATGAGCGCTTCTCCAGCCTGGGTCAGGGAGCCCTCGTTACGGATGATGGCATCGGCATGAAAATCGGTCGGGATGCGGCGCCGGAGACGGGCTTCGAGCGCCGCAGCCGTTTCGCGTCCGCGTGAGGCAATCCGGCTGCGGCGGAGTGTTTCGTCTGCATCGATGACGACCACGAAACAGCGGAAACGCGCGCGGAGTTCGGGGATGACGCGGCAGGAGACATTCACCACGACCTGCTTTCCGGCCTCGACGTCTCCGGCAAGGGATATGGGCAGTGCATAGGCCAGATCATGAGCCCGCCAGGATGTCAGGAAGCCGCCCTCGCTTTCCTCGTGTTCAAATTGCGCGAGATCCATCGTATCGGGTGTTTCGGTCGCATCGGCCGGGCGTGTGACGATCCGACGGGCAAAGACGACGTTCTGCTGTGAGGCCATGTGCTGGCGCGCATATCCGATCACGGAATCCTTGCCTGCGCCGGAGGGACCGACGACCAAGACCAGACGTCCGGCTGTCATGGCTGCACCACAAGGGGAAAGCGGGCCAGCATCGTGAACGGCGTGCCCAGCGACTTTTCCTGAAAGACGCATAGCGAGGTCAGCCTGCGGTCCATGGCGAGAGCTGGCGCGAACAGCGTTTCGACCTCACTGCGGAACGGCGGCGGCAGGATGTCATCGGCGAGGGTCATATGAAACCGCCATTCCTCGCAGACATAGGGATATCCCCACCGTGCCAGAAGGGCTTTCTGCCGCTCCGTGCAATGACGGGCTCTTGCAGCGGCACGATCACGACTTTCGGGGCGGCGATGGCGATCCAGCATGCGGACGCAGGTCTCTCCGGCCGACAGGAGCGTATCGTTGAGAACGGTGGGACGAAGAGCCGTAAAGCCATCCTCCTCCGAAATCCGCAGGCGGGGCAGAGTGAAGGGTTTCACTGTTGCTGCCAGAGCCGCCACATCCGCCAGAAAATCCTCTACGCTGCCTGCCAGAGCGATGGGGGCCTTGATGGTGGCGTGAAAACCGTAGCGCCTGGCCGAGGCCGTCAGCTTCACGCGCTCTTCTTCGGTTCCCGAAAGCTGATCCGGTTCAGGATCGCCCGTCAGGGGAGAGCGCCCGAGCCATTCACATCCGGCCTGCCAGAGCGGGTCTGACTGTTCGGGCGCGTAATACAGGGCGTAACGATAGGCGGGATCAGACGACACGGTGACCTCCTACCCAGACGCGACGCACAATCGGCAGGCCGTCATGGACATGGACCTGAACGAGGTCCGCGCGGTGTCCGGCTTCGATCCGTCCCCGGTCGGTCAGACCTGCAATCCGGGCGGGACCGTCCGTAATCAGGTTGATGGCCTCGGGCAGGGGCAGGACGTTCTGATTCACGCAGCAGAAGGCTGCTTCCAGCATGGCGGAAGGCACATAGTCGGAGGCAAGGGCCGTCACCAGTCCTGCGCGGATCAGATCCATGGCGTTCACGTTTCCCGAATGTGACCCACCGCGGACGATATTGGGTGCTCCCGCGATGACATCCATGCCCAGTGCGTGAGCGCAACGCGCCGCCGTTATGGAGACCGGAAATTCCGCGATGGAAATGCCGTCCGCATGGTTACGGTTCACTTCCTCTTCGAGGCGGTCATCATGCGAGGCCAGAGCCACATGATTGTCGCGGCAGAATGCCTGCACATAGGCCCGGTTCTTTTCCAGATGTTCGATCCGGTTGGCGCGGATTTCCTCCAGGGAGGCATCAACCTCAGCTTCAGTCAGGCCGTCGCCCAGACGCCCTTTTCGCCAGCGGGCAATATCGGCGTACTGGCCCACTCCCGGAGAGTGATCCATGAGGCTGACCAGGCGCAGGATCGGCTTGAGGCGTTCGTCGTCCCGGACCATCTCGAACAGTTCCTGCATTTCGGGCGCGATCAGTTCGCAGCGCAGATGCAGCAGATGCTCGGCACGCAGAACGCCCGCAGCCGAAAGTTCGGCAAGGTCGTCGATCCCGTCCTCGAAGGTCTGGATCCGGTCGCGGCCGTTGATGTCCCCCAGACTGAGGGAGTCGAAAACGGTCGTGACACCCGCGACGGCGCATTGCGCGTCATGGGCAATGAAGGCCGAACGCGACGGCCAGCGCGCATTGACGCGCGGCAGGACCTGCCGTTCGAGATTGTCGGTATGCAGGTCGATGATGCCGGGGATGATGAAATCCCCCTCGCAGTCGAGCACGTCACCGGCGGTATTTGAAGTCGGTGCTCCCGGGGCCGCAACGCCCGTCCCGTCGAACGTCAGGTCACTATCGAGAACGGTATGGGGAAGGACAAGGCGCGCATTGGTCAGTTGGGTCATGCAAGGGTTTCCTCGAGGGTAGCGCCGTTTTCAAGCCGGACGCTGCGGTCGGCAATGCGGTCACGGAGTGCGGGATCATGGACGATTGCGACGATGGCGGAGCCACGCTCACAGGCTTCGGCGATCAGGTCGCAAACCGTATCGCGGCTTGTGGGGTCAAGGGAGGCGGTGGGTTCGTCCAGCAGGAGGGTCGGCCAGTCGCAGATGAAGCTGCGGGCCAGATTGACGCGCTGCTGCTCGCCGCCTGAGAACGTGATGGGCGGCAGAGTATGAAGTGCGGACGGAATACGCAGGCGCTCCAGCATCGCTGCGGCCTGACGCCGGGCCTGACTTTCGTCGATGCCACGCGCAATGGCGGAACTGGCGACGACATCCAGAGCACTGAGGCGCGGAATCGCCCGGAGGAACTGCGAGACATAGCCGAGCGAGCGTTGACGCACCGCGAGGATTTCCGCAGGTGAGGCGGACGCGATATCGACCATTGTTCCGTCATGGGCGATCTGGATGGTGCCGGAATCAATCCGGTAATTGCCATACAGAGCGCGCATCAGGCTGGATTTTCCGGCGCCCGAGGGGCCGATGAGGGCGATACATTCGCCGGGGCGTACCATCAGGTTGGCGCCCCGCAGGACGTCGAGTTCCAGCCCACCCTGAAGATGGAGCACGAAGCGCTTGTGCAGGTCTGTGGCATTGATGGCCAGGGAACCAGTGTGAGGATGCATCATGAGGGTAGCACCGAAGACACGAGAAGCTGGGTGTAGGGATGTTGCGGATCGTCCAGAACCTGATCGGTCAGACCGTGTTCGACGATTGCGCCCCCCTGCATGACGACCGTGCGATCCGCCAGCAGGCGTGCCACCCCGAGGTCGTGGGTGACGATGATCGTTGCGACGTCGAGTTTGTGGACGAGGTTGCGGATCAGGTCGAGCACACGGGCCTGCACCGAAACATCAAGCCCGGTCGTTGGCTCGTCCATGAAGACGAGTTCCGGACTGGTGACGAGGGTTGCGGCGATCTGGAGGCGCTGGAGCATCCCGCCCGAAAAGTTCAGCGGCATTTCGTCGATGCGCTCGCGGCCGATTTCGACCTCGTCCAGCCAGCGGGCGGCTGTCTCACGGATTTCGCCGTAATCGCGGGCGCCATTCATCATGAGCCGTTCGCCAATATTGCCCCCGGCGCTTACATCCAGCCGCAGAGCCGCACGGGCGTTCTGGTGAATGAATCCCCACTGTGTGCGTTGCAGGCGACGGAGCTGCATCTCGTCCATGTCGCCAATATCCTGCGGCCGGTCGGCACCATAATAGGTGATGCGTCCGGAATCCGCGCTCTGAAGTCCTGCAAGCGTCGCCAGAAGCGTGGACTTGCCGGACCCGCTTTCACCCACCACCGCGAGGATTTCGCGGCGACTGACGGTGAGGGAGACGTCGTCGAGGGCGTCGACGCTCTGAAAGCGCTTGTTCAGCCCTTGTGCTTGGAGAAGGAGGCTCATGGCGTGGTGTCTTTCGCGTCCTGCCTTTCGGAGCAGTAATCCGTGTCCGAACACACGAAACGGCGGGTTCCGTGGTCATCCATGATGATCTCGTCCAGATAGCTGGTCGTGCTGCCACACAGACTGCATGTGCCGTCCGCACGGCCGGGATGGAACGGGTGATCGGCGAAATCGAGCGACCGCACGGAGGTGTAGGGCGGTACGGCATACAGGCGCCGTTCGCGGCCCGCGCCGAACAGCTGGAGTGCGGGCATCCTGTCCATTTTCGGGTTATCGAAGGCCGGAATGGGGCTCGGGGACATCAGGACACAACCACCAACCATGACCGGATGTTCATAGGCGCTGGCCACACGGCCGAAACGGGTGATGTCTTCATACAGCTTGACGTACATCGTGCCGTAATCGCCGAGCGCATGGGCGCGCATGGCAACGGGGCGTTCCGGAATGAGACGCCAGAGCGGTTCGGGCTGCGGAACCTGATAGACGATGATCTGGTTTTCCGTCAGCGGATGTTCGGGGATCCGGTGACGGGTCTGGATGATCGTGGCGTCGGCCGTATGCGTCGTGATCTCCACGCCGGTCATGCGTTTGAAGAAGGACGCAATTGCGACGGCGTTGGTCGTATCGTCCGCGCCCTGATCGATGACCTTGAGCCGGTCCGTTTCACCAATGACAGAAGCCGTGACCTGGATGCCGCCGGTGCCCCATCCATAGGGCAGAGGCATTTCGCGGCTGCCAAAAGGAATCTGCCACCCAGGAACGGCGACGGCCTTGAGCAGCGCGCGGCGGATGCTGCGTTTGGTCTGCTCGTCGAGATAGGCGAAATTATACGAGATCATCGCCGGCCTCCTGATTTTCCTGTCTTGCCATGCCCGCTTCGGCGCGGATGGCGCGGACAATTTCGAGCTCGCTCTGGAAGTCCACGTAATGAGGCAGTTTGAGATGCTCCACGAAGCCCGTCGCCTGAATGCTGTCGCAGTGTGACAGCACGAATTCCGGGTCCTGCGCGGGGCTGCCGGTGCTTTCCCCGAGTTCTTCGGCGCGAAGGGAGCGTTCCACAAGGGCCATGGACATGGCGCGACGGTCTGAATGGCCGATGCTCAGGCCATAGCCGCGCGTAAACTGCGGTGGCGCGACCTTCGATCCGTTGAACTGGTTGACCATCTGGCATTCCGTGACGACGATGCTGCCAATGTCGATTTCAAAGCCCAACTCCGGCGGGGCAATCGTGACGGGCACTTCCCCCATCCGCAGTTCACCGACGAAAGGATGGGTGTTCCCGTATCCGCGCTGCGTGGAATAGGCGAGGGAGAGCAGAAACCCTTCATCGCCGCGCGCCAGAGCCTGCAGGCGGACACGACGTTCCGCCGGAAAACGCAGCGGCGTTGTGGAGAGATCAGGCGGCAGGTCCGCATCATGAGGTGCCGGGACACTCTCAAGGAGGGCTTCTTCCCCCAGAATGCCGATGGCGCCCGGAATTCTGGACGGCGCTTCGCCAGAGGCGTTCGTTAATTCTGGTTCTTCTGATGGTGAGTGACCGTCTTCCGTTTCAAACAGACGATGGGAATAATCCGTTGTCGGGCCAAGGCGCTGGCCGCCGGGCAGGTCCTTGAAAATCGCCGAGACACGACGCTGGACACGCATATTGCCTGTTTCGATGGGAAGGCTGTCGATCAGCCGCGGACGGGTGGCGCGGAAGGAGCGCAGGAGAAACGCCGCCTCGACCAGATCGCCTTCGGCCTGAAGGAGGGCGCGGGCCGCCAGGTCCGGATCATAAAGCGCTCCCTCGGCCATGACACGATCAATGGCGCGCCCAAAACTCGTTGTGGCCTGTTTGAGCGTGCAGCCCTGGCCATTGCCATGCCGACGATCAGCACGCCAGGCATGGGCCGCTGCAATCGCACCTTCGCCGCCTTTTGTTGCAACAAAAGCCATGGTCAGACCTCCCGTATGGCTGTGCTGCGTGGCAGACCGATCACGTCCGTGCCGCACAGAAGGAAAATATCCACGCCCCGCGGGAAAAGCCCGGACTGGCGCTGCCATTCAGAGATAAGCCCAGGGTCGAGGACAGGCGTGATGATCTCGCTGGTCTGGATCCCCGGACCGCTCAGTTCCAGCGCTCTGCCACCCGAAAAGGACGGGATTTCCAGCATCAGCGTGGCGCTCGTCTCCGGTGCATCAAGTAAGCCCTGTCGCAGGGAAGCCAGAGCAGGCCGCGCCTGACCCTGAGGGACATAAATGAAATCCGCGCGTTCCATTGGTGCAACGGACGTTCCGGTATGAAAGACCAGCCACTGTACCAGATCGGGCACTGCGTTGGGAAAGCCCACCATGACCGTCGCATCCAGCAGCGAGAGCAGTCCGATTATGGACGGCGGATATCCGGCTGGCATCTGTTCGGGAGCGGGGAGAGTCTGCGGGCGGCCGGGATTTGCAAGAGCGTTGAGCAGCGCACGAAATGTGTGCTGGGCCTCGTGGCTGTCGCGCAGGCCAGGGAACATGACGGTCATAGACGCCCCGTTGCCATGGTGAAAAATCGGACTTCGGTTTCTGCCGCCCGGGCCTCGACAGCCGCGTGACGGCTGTTTTCGAGGGCCTGAAGAGGCTCGATAACTGTTGTCATCAGCGCATCCCGCCAGGTCGGGTCCTGAAGAGCGGCATCCAGTCGCGCTGCAAGGACGGCATGATCCTCGTTGCGACCGAGGATGTAGCCATGTCCCACATGCCCGGCATCATCAGTCACGCTGGCCCGTGTCAGTGTGGCTTCAATGAAATTGAAGGCCTCTCCATCGGCTCCCACGCGTCCACGCACCATGCTCAGGCCGGTTTCCGGACGACGCAGGAACGTAAAGGACGGCAGGGACTCACTTCGGGCGAGATGCTGCGCCAGCACCTCGGGCTCGGCACGCGCAAGAATGCCCATCCAGGATTGCCGCGCAGGGATATGGGATAAATCAACGGTCATCGCGACCTCATGCAGACAGAAAAATATCGGCTGAAAACCGACATGAAAGACAGGACTTATTCTGCATCGTCAGGAGAAGTTGTGAAGAAGATATTTATTAAAGAAATATGAAACGGAAATAACTATACAACATCTATTTGTTGTACTGGATAGACAACAAGCTATTGTTGTCTACATATCAGATTCATTCATAATTTATTCATACACAATACCAAAAGAATCCGCCTTTATGCCGGTCGAACATTCATCGTTTCGCCACTGAGCGATTTCTTTTGGAGAATTACGATGCGTAGAGCCCTGTTTCTGCTCGTCGCGACGTCGGCCTGTACCTCACCGTTTTTTATGGCGGAGGCAGCTTTTGCCGCGTCTTCAGGTGAGCGTCCGGCGTCGCAACTGCCCGTCAGCAAGAAAAAGCATGCCTCTGTCGAGACACGCAGCCGCGCAGCGCAGCCGGTCCCTTCGCGCCCGGCCGCCACACAGGCAACGCCCGTCTCTGTTTCTGGCGTACAATCAAATAAAAAGAGCCGGCGTTCCGCCGCTGTGCTGTCAAAGCAGGCCGATATGTCTGAAAGTCAGCCCATTCCAAAAGACGAGCAGGTCATTGTGACAGGGACGCGCTCAACGAATGTCCGTGCCCGTCAGAGCATCAGCCCGGTTGTGGTCCTGTCCGGTGCAAAGCTGACCCAGTCTGGTTTTCTCAATCTTTCGGACGCCCTGACACGGACCTATCCGTCGCTGGAAGTCACACCGCGTGGGCATAATACTAACGCCCTGACATCGTTCATTGAAATGCGCGGGCTGGACCCGAATGAAGTTCTGGTTCTGGTGGATGGCAAGCGTCGTCATTCGACGGCCAATATCGTGCAGAAATCAGGCCCGGAATTCGCCTCGTCTTCCGTTGATCTGAATATGATCCCGGCGAACATGATCGATCATATCGAGATCCTCGAAGATGGCGCGGCGGCCATGTACGGATCAGACGCGATTGCGGGCGTGGTCAACGTCATCACGAAAAAGCAGGACCACGGCCTGAACCTGAGTGCTCAGACGGGGGCCAACGCCTATAACGGCGACGGCTGGCAGTATCAGTTCAATGCCGATGGCGGCCTGAAGCTGGGTAATGACGGATACATGCATATCAGTGGTCAGGTTTATCACTCCGACCATATGGTGGCCTATTCGCAGGATCACGGTATGCTCGGATACTGGCCCGCTGGCGCAGATACTTCTGGTTATTACGCCGGTGTCGTTCCCGGTTCGAAGGCCAATACGGGCAAGGTCAACAACTATACCAACACTCCGGAAGAAACCCGCGAAAATCTCGGGATCGATTTCGGGAAATCTGTCACGGATAATATCGATTTCTACGGGCAGGTTATTTACGCTCATCGTCATGCCGAGATTCTGGAAGGATACGAATATCCGGATCTGGACTGGCCCTCGGGTGCGACAACGATGTATCCGAACGGTGTTGAGCCCATCACGCAGATTGATGAAAACGATTATTCGGCAACGCTTGGCCTGAAGGGGCGGCGCTTCCTGGGCTTTGACTGGGATCTGTCCAGCACCTGGGGTGCGGATTCCGACCGTATTTCTGAAAAAGATTCGATCAATCTCGGGATGCTCGCGTCCAACTGCAACTCGGTTGATACAACGTCATCACGCTATTCGAAAAACGGGTGCGGATATTCGCCTACCAAGTTCTGGGACTATACCGAAAGGAATGCCCAGTGGACCAATAATCTGGATTTCCGTCGGCAGTTCATGATCGGACATGCTTTTCCGATCGGGCTCTCATTCGGCGCGGAACAGCGGATGGATGAATATCAGCTCGTTTCCGGCAATCCGGATTCCTATCAGACGGGTGGTGCGGAAGGGCATGCCGGCATTCCGCCACAGAGCGCAGGAACATGGTATCGTGATGTGTGGGCCGGGTATGTGGACGTCAACCTGCATCCCGTCAAACACCTTCAGATCGATCTTGCCGGTCGTTACGAATATTATACGGACACGCAGGATACCGAGACCGGAAAGATCTCGGCTCGTTATGATTTCTCGCGCCGGATTGCCGTGCGTGGCACGATCAGCAACGGCTTCCGGGCTCCCACGCTTCAGGAAGAACATTTCAGCCGCATGAATGTCTATACGGACAGTGTGCGCGGTCTGCTGCCGGTGAGTTCCGAGGCTGCGAAAATCCTGGGGGCGTCCCCTCTGAAGCCGGAGCGCTCCACCAATGCCAGTGGTGGCATTGTTCTTGAGCCGATCGACGGCTTCCATGTCGAAGCAGATGTCTATCAGATCAATCTGCGGGACCGGATCGTGCAGGGTGGGACAGTCTCCGGGGAAGAGGCGCTTGAAGCAATCAACAATTTCGGCTTTGCCATTCCGGCAGCAGCGACCAAGGTTTCTGACTTCAACGCCTATTACCTGTCCAATGGTGCCAGCACCCGGACGCAGGGTCTTGATATCAAGGCGGATTACACGTTCCGCTTCCGCGATTACGGCAATCTGAACCTGAGTATGGCTCTGAACCTCAACCGCACGCGCCTGCATCACAATGGCACGTCTTCCCTTGGAAAGCCGCTCCTGAACGCGCAGACGATCGGCTATCTCACCACGGCTTACCCCCGCAGCAAGATCATCCTGAGCGCCCTGTGGAAAGTTGGGAGCTGGGATATCAATGTCCGCCAGACACGTTATGGCGAGACAACGGAAATGCTGGAATATCAGGATTGGACGCCTGCTTCCGCGACCTGTCCATCTGGTGGTGCATTGCGGTACTCCAGCAGTTGTTTCTCCCAGTTCCGGAATACGCCCCGCTGGCTGACGGATCTGCAGATCGGATACCGGATCAACAAAAACCTGCATGTGGCGGTCGGGGCCAACAACATCTTCAATGTCCGTCCCCGCGAAGTCTCCCAGCAACTCAAGGTTGCGGAGGGGAGTCAGTATGATCAGGACTCCGTGCAGGTTCCGATCAATGGCGGGTATTATTTCGGACGAATTGACGCAAATTTCTGAAGATAACCAGTGGAATACGTGACGATGTCTCAGGGAAAACCTGCCGGGCCGAAAATTGCCAGAACTGTCATTCACCCCAGTGTGCGCCTGAGGGAGGCGCAGATCGGCACGCAGTGTGAAGTGCTTGAGGACTGTGTTCTCGAATACTGCGAGCTTGGCGATTTTTCCTATATCGGCGAGCGGACGATGGTTGCGGATGCGACGATCGGGAAGTTCTGCGCTATCGCCGCGCATGTCCGGATCGGGGCTCCCAACCATCCGATCGACAGGCCATCCATGCACCGCTTTACCTATTGTCCTGAATATTACTCAGACGATGTACAACGGGATCAGGCGTTCTTTCAGGACCGGCACGCGAGCCGGGTGCATATCGGAAATGACGTCTGGATCGGGCATGGGGCTGTTGTGCTGTCCGGCGTAACGGTGGGCGATGGGGCCGTACTGGCGGCTGGCGCGATCGTCAGTCGTGATGTGCCGCCTTACACCATCGTAGGGGGCGTGCCAGCGCGGATTATTCGCGAAAGGTTCAGTCGTGAGACTGTGAAGCAGCTTGAAGACATTGCCTGGTGGGACTGGCCGTTGCCACTCATCATGGAGCGTCTTGGCTGTTTTCAGGATGCCAATATTGAGGAATTCTGCACAAAATACGGAAATATTCCTGTGTGAGATGATTTTGTAAGCATGTCTGGAAGTCCTCCGCTCGGGACAAAAATATTTTCCGCAGTTGATTTTCTTCTGCTTCTCCATCACGATCGCATTTCGTCAGGGGGGTCCCGCCTAAGGGACTGAGAGGCTGATTGGTGCTGTCGGGAAACCGGCTGCACGGTGAGGCGACCCTTTGAACCTGACCCAGTTGATACTGGCGTAGGAAGACCGAAGGGCTCTCATTTCCGTGGTTGTATGGGGATTGATCCTGTCGGGCCGTTTGGCCCTGTCTGTGCCTATGTGCACAGGGGACCACGGCTCCCTTTCTGCTTCACGTTCTCCCTGGGTCTTTTCGAGTGCGCTTGAGGAGACACCATATGAACGCTTCCGTTCCGGCCATTACGACAGGCCCTTTGCCTGCTTCCAGCAAGGTCCATGTTCAGGGCACGCTTCATGACATCAAAGTGCCCATGCGGCAGATTGAAGTCTCGGACGAGTGTCCGCTGAACGTCTATGACAGTTCCGGGCCCTATACCGACACTGCCATCAGCATCGATATTGCGAGAGGTCTTGCAGACAGTCGTGGTGACTGGCTGCGTCGCCGCGGTGACGTGGAAGAGTATGTCGGCCGCACGATTACGGCAGCCGATAACGGTTTTGCCGAAGGGGAACGGCTGACGCCTGCATTCCCGAACCAGCGCCGCCCCATGCGTGCGGTCGGGGATCGTGCGGTGACCCAGATGGCGTATGCCCGCGCTGGCATCATCACGCCTGAGATGGAGTTTGTGGCCATCCGGGAGAATATCGGCCGGACGCAGGCGCTGAAGGAAGAGCGGGACGGCGAGGATTTCGGGGCCAGCATTCCCGATTTTGTGACGCCGGAATTCGTGCGGCAGGAAATTGTATCCGGGCGGGCGATCATCCCGGCCAACATCAATCACCGCGAGCTTGAGCCGATGATCATCGGTCGCAACTTTCTGGTGAAGATCAATGCCAATATTGGCAATTCGGCCGTCACGTCTTCCATGGAAGAGGAAGTCGAAAAGATGGTCTGGTCCATCCGCTGGGGCGCGGATACCGTCATGGATCTTTCGACAGGCCGCAATATTCACAATATCCGCGACTGGATCATCCGGAATGCCCCCGTGCCGATCGGGACAGTGCCGCTTTATCAGGCGTTGGAAAAAGTCAGCGGCGTTGCGGAAGACCTGACATGGGAAATCTTCCGCGACACCCTGATCGAGCAGGCAGAACAGGGCGTGGACTACTTCACCATCCATGCGGGTGTCCGGCTTCACATGATCCCGCTGACGGCCCGACGGGTAACGGGGATCGTGTCGCGCGGTGGCTCCATCATGGCGAAATGGTGCCTGCATCATCACCGCGAGAGCTTCCTGTACGAGCATTTCGAAGAGATCTGCGACATCTGCCGCCGTTACGATGTGTCGTTCTCGCTTGGGGACGGTCTGCGTCCCGGCTCAATCGCGGACGCCAATGATGCGGCGCAGTTTGCGGAACTGGAAACGCTTGGCGAACTGACAAAAATCGCCTGGGCGAAGGACTGTCAGGTCATGATCGAGGGGCCGGGTCATGTGCCGATGCACAAGATCAAGGCCAATATGGACAAGCAGCTTGAGCACTGCCACGAAGCGCCGTTCTATACGCTTGGCCCGCTGACGACCGATATCGCGCCCGGTTACGATCACATTACTTCGGCCATCGGGGCGGCCATGATCGGCTGGTTCGGCACGGCGATGCTCTGTTATGTCACGCCCAAAGAACATCTGGGCCTGCCGGACCGCAACGACGTCAAAACGGGTGTCATTACCTACAAGCTCGCAGCCCATGCGGCGGATCTGGCGAAAGGTCATCCGGGTGCGCAGATGCGGGACGATGCCCTGTCACGGGCGCGGTTCGAGTTCCGTTGGGAGGATCAGTTCAATCTGGGTCTCGACCCCGATACGGCCCGCGCGATGCATGACGAGACCCTGCCAAAGCAGGCGCACAAGGTGTCCCATTTCTGCTCCATGTGTGGGCCGAAATTCTGCTCGATGAAAATTTCGCATGACATCCGTGCCGCAGCGGAAAAGCAGGACGGCATGGAGCAGATGGCGGAGAAATTCCGTGAAGGCGGGCAACTCTATGTGCCTGTGACGGAACCGGCGGAATGATCCATTCCATCCTGGGGGGAGGGGTTACGGCACTGTGTTGTGCCACGGCCCTTTCCGACCGGGGCCTTGACGTGGAAGTCATCGTCCCGGATGGCGCCCCCGAACCGGCATCACGGTTTGCGGGCGGTATGCTCGCGCCCTTCTGCGAGGGCGAAAGCGCGCCAGAACGGATCGTGGCGGAAGGGCAGGCTGCGGTGACGTGGTGGGCAACGCATCTTCCCGATGTCGTGCAGCGCGGGACGCTGGTTGTTGCGCCGCCCCGGGATGTTTCCGAACTGGAGCGTTTTGCGCGGGCGACCCGGCAGCACGAATGGGTGGCTCCGGGGGATCTGGAGCCGGATCTGGCAGGCCGTTTCGCACGGGGGCTGTTCTTTCCGGGCGAAGCTCATCTGGACCCGCGCCGCGCGCTTTCGAGCCTGGAAAGCCGCCTGAAAAGCAGGGGTGTGTGGTTCCGGTCCGGCATGCCACGCGGACGGATCATTGACTGCCGGGGGCTCGCCTCCCATGAGGAACTGGCGGATCTGCGGGGTGTCCGGGGTGAAATGCTGATCGTGCATGCGCCGGATGTGACGCTGACGCGCCCTGTGCGCCTGCTGCATCCGCGCTTTCCCTGTTACATCGTCCCGCGCGATGAAGGGCGTTACATGATTGGCGCGACCATGGTGGAAAGCGCCCGTCGCGGCGGCGTTACGGCGCGGGCTGCGATGGAACTGCTTTCGGCGGCCTATACGCTCCATCCCGGCTTTGCCGAAGCGGAAGTCCTTGAACTGGGCGCAGGGCTGCGTCCGTCCTTTCCTGACAATATTCCGGCCATTCGCCACGCTGCGGACCGTATCCATGTGAACGGAATGTATCGTCATGGTTTTCTGATGGCGCCTGTCTGCGCGCAGCAACTGGCAACGGAGCTTGTGGAGCTTTACGCCCATGCGAATTGATCTGAACGGCCAGACCGTCGAAACGCAGGCCCGGACGCTGGCTGATCTGCTGGCCGAGCAGGGTTTTGAAGCCCCCTGCGTGGCCACGGCCCTGAATGGCGATTTCATTGCCCGCGCTCTTCGTCCCGCAACCCGGCTGAATGAGGGTGTGAAGGTCGAGGTCCTGTCCCCGATGCAGGGGGGTTGAGCATGTTCTATGATGTTGATCTGACATCCCGGCTGATGCTCGGCACAGCGCAATATCCCTCGCCAAAGGTCCTGCTTGAGGCCATCGAAGCGTCCGGCGCCGAGGTCATCACCGTCTCTCTGAGGCGCGAAGGGGTGGCTGGGGGAGCATTCCGGGACCTTCTGGCGAACAGTTGCTGCCGCCTGCTGCCCAACACAGCGGGCTGTCACACCGTCAGGGAAGCGGTCACCACCGCCCGTATGGCGCGGGAGGTGTTCGGCACGTCATGGATCAAGCTGGAAGTCATCGGCCATGCAGACACGCTCCAGCCTGATCCGTTTGGCCTTGTTGAAGCCGCGCGTGAGCTGTGCGCGGAAGGGTTCGATGTGTTTCCCTACACGACCGAGGATCTGATCGTGGGAGAAAAGCTGCTTGAGGCCGGTTGCAAAGTCCTGATGCCTTGGGGCGCACCCATTGGTTCGGGGCAGGGGCTGCGGAATCTGGCGGGATTGCGGACCATGAGGGCGCATTTCTCCGGTGTGCCGCTGGTTGTGGATGCGGGGATCGGCGCGCCCAGTCAGGCCGCACAGGCCATGGAACTGGGATTTGATGGCGTGCTGCTGAACACCGCCGTGGCGAAAGCGGTTGATCCTGTGGGTATGGCACGGGCCTTCGGGCGCGCCATACAGGCGGGGCGGGAGGGTTTCGAGGCCGGTCTCATGCCGGAACGGGATATGGCCAGCGCCTCGACACCCGTTTTCGGGATGGCGGAGCTGGCATGATGACGCTCGATCCGTTTTACCTTCTTGTCGGCGACGTAGGGCTTCTTGAAACGCTTCTGCCCTGCGGCGTGCGGCTGGTGCAGCTTCGCCTCAAGGACAAGCCCGAGGCCGAAATCCGTCGTCAGATCCGTCACGCCCGTGACCTGTGCACGCAGCATGGCGCGCAGCTTGTTATCAACGACTACTGGCGCCTTGCGATGGAACTGGGATGCGATTTCGTCCATCTCGGGCAGGAAGACATGGAAACGGCAGATTTTGATGCGCTGCGGACAGCCGGGATCAGGTTTGGTCTGTCCACCCATGATCCGGCGGAACTTGAACGCGCCCTGTCGTATGAACCCGCCTATGTTGCCCTTGGGCCTGTTTACCCGACCCTTCTGAAAAAAATGAAATGGGGACAGCAGGGGTTGGAGCGGGTGGCGGACTGGAAGAAACGGGCCGGTCAGACGCCGCTCGTCGCGATCGGTGGGCTGACGCCTGAGCGGCTTGCGGGTGTCTTTTCTGCCGGGGCGGATAGCGCTGCGGTAGTGACGGATATCCAGATGGCAGAAGATCCTGTGGCCCGCTGTCGGGAATGGGTGTCTTCCACACGGGCGTACAGGCGATGAGCCGATATGTCCGACAGATCAGTCTCTTCCTGCAGGGGGAGGCTGACCAGAAACGTCTTCTGGATGCCCA